>CAZIGP010000087.1:0-10649 GCA_964538425.1 uncultured Pirellulales bacterium
GAGCTGACGCCGCTGGTCCGGTCGCGTCTCTTCGATCTGAACGGCAAAAACGTCGTGGTGGCAGATATCGGCGGCGGCAGCACCGAGATCGTGCTGGCCAGCGGCAACGTCATCGAATCAATCTCTTCGACATCGCTAGGTGCGGTCAGACTCACAGAACTTTTCGGCAGCCTTGATTTGGCAGGCGAAAACTATGAAAAACTCGTTGCCCACATCGATCGCACCCTGAAAAAACAAACGAAGAAAGCATTTTTTCAACCCCATTTGCTAATCGGTTCTGGCGGCACATTTACCAGCATTGCCGAAATGATGATGGCAGGTCGTCGACAAGTCGGTTTGCCGGTGCGTGGCTATCTGCTCTCACGGGCCGAAGTAAGTCACATGCTCGACCGCTTACGGAAAATGCCTCTCAAGGCCCGCAAGCAAGTGCCCGGGCTAGCGCCAGATCGTGCCGATATCATTGTCGCCGGCATCGCCGTGGTCGATCGCTTGATGCGGAAGTTCAAAGTAAACCTTTTACAAGTTCATAGCCGTGGGGTACGCGATGGGCTGCTGCTCACGATGATCGACAATACGCTCGGCGCACCCAGCACCGATCCAGTAAAGCGGGATGCGGCGATCGATCGCTTTGCTGCCGCTTGCAGTGGCGAACACGAACTAGCCCATGGCAAGCACGTGGCATGGCTTGCCGGCAGGTTATTTGAGCAGCTTACCGACAGATTTGGTCTTAACCCCGAGGATAGACCGTTCCTCGAAGCAGCAGCCCGGTTGCAAGACGTAGGTTATCTGATTAATTACGACCAACACCATAAACACAGCTATCACCTGATTCTCAATAGCCGGCTGGCTGGTTTTCGTCCGCGCGAATTAGAGCTTATTGCCAATATCGCACGATACCACCGCGGAGCGAAACCAAAACTGAAACACGCCAACTTCCGGCAGCTTTCCGCCGAAGACCAGGATCGTGTCAAACAATTGGCTGCCATTTTACGGCTGGCAGGCGGACTCGATCGCAGCCACAGCCAACAAGTCAAAGATATTACCTTAGTCATTGATAAAGATCAGAAAGACCAAGTCGAATTGCTGTTGCACTCAGATTTCGAGCCAGAAGTAGATCTGTGGGGCGCACGTCGCCGCGCCAAGCTGTTTTATAAAGTCTTTGGCGCAAAGTTGAATGTCCAGTGGCAGGCGCCCAGCAATCAAGCTAACGCGAATGCCGATGCAGAGCATTCCTTCAGCAAGCAAGCCTCAAAAAATGGCTCGACAGACCAAGCCAAGTCGCAAAATGGCTCGCCGCGAAAACGGACGAAAAAGTCACGCCGCATCGCACGATAATTAAAGCTGAAGATTTCTTCGAATCCGTGCGATCAATCGCCGCGAAGCTTCAAGCCTTTGATCGTCAATTTTTCACGGACTTCGGTCAGACTGGTCACGCCAAAGTTCTTGCACTCCAGCAGATCATCACCCGTTCGTCGCAACAGTTCCCCGACGGTGTTGATTTGCAATCGCACCATGCATTTGCGTGCCCGCACCGAAAGATTGAGTTCAGAAATCGGTCGGTCGAGCATCGCTTGCTCGTCGGCGGTCATTGTCTCCGGCTCATAAATTGGTTCAGGCTCCATGGCTTCTTTCGCAAACATGCCCAAACCTAAACCTTTGGAAACCATCATCTCGCGAATTTCCACCAGCGACGTTTCGCCAAAATTTTTGCTCGCTAAAAGTTCGGCTTCCGACGTGCGAGCCAAATCGCCGAGCGTCATGACGCCCATCTTTTGTAAGCAATTGCGACTACGAACCGAAAGCTCGAAATCGGTAACTGGTACGCTGAGCATTTGTGCCATTCGATCGCGCCGACGTTTTTCGTCTTCATCGAAGAACATGTCTCGCGACGCCTGCACATCCTTCATATACAGCCGTGCTCGCGGATGGCTCGGATACGTTTCTAAGACGCGCTGATAACAAGTGTATGCACGGTCGTATTGGGCGCGGTCTTCGTAAAGAATGCCCAGGTTCAACAGCGAACCAATGTGAGACGGATACCGTGCCACCGACCGTTCATAAAGATCGAGCGCTGTTTCATCATTGCCCCGTCGATCGTTTTCGATCGCCAAGCCGAACAAAGCGCCACTGTGCTTAGGGTCAGCAGCGACGGCTCGTTCAAAAAGAGCGACAACTTCAACCGGGTTACCGTTCAATGCCGAAACCGTAGCGCCTCGTTGATACAAATACTCCGCCGATTGCTCGACAGCACCTGATAATCCATCGAGGACTTCTAAGCCAGCTTTGGCATTACCGGAAATACGTAACGATTCAGCACGCGCTAGCGAGCAAATATCGGAGTCGTAGCCCGCCTTAGCAGCAGCTTGGAACGACGCATTTGCGGCATCGTATTGTTCCAAGGCAAATTGAGAGCGAGCTAAATAGTACAATGCCAAAGCACCGCCATCTCCTTTGCGCAACGTTTCGATGGCTTGATGATAGCGGCCTAGCAAGTAGTAGCAGACGCCAAGGCGAACCTCAGCCGCTGGGCTGCGATCTTCGCTCATTTCCATTTCGCCGGTGGCTTCGCGCAACATTCGGTTAGCCATGGCATCTTCGCTAAGCGCGGCCAACATTTGCTCCACTTCCTGCGGGCCAAATGCCCCGCCGCCTAAAGCCAATTGCTTAATGTTTGTCCCAACTGTTGGTACTGCTGTTTGCATGTTCGCTCCGAAGATCGCCGGTAGTAAAAATGAGCCCGCAATGGCAGGCTGCGCATCAAGAGCCAGCCGCGGGAGTCGAACCCGCAACCCCCGCATTACGAATGCGGTGCTCTGCCAATTGAAGCTAGGCTGGCGAAAACCTTTTCGACCACAATTTGCCGAAACCTGATATTCTAGGCAATCAAGGAAAGGCGTCAATAGAAGCGTTTTTGCGGGTGTTCTGTCAAAATTACTGCATCAACGCGGTATATGCCCGCTGAGAGTCACGTCCGTCTAACAGCCAATATGCATGTTAAACTGACTAACCTACCCAAATTGATCGTGGATAAAACTAAATAAGAAAGCTTTAGTCCAGTCACCAGGTTATGCAATTCTTCGTCGGCACCAGCGGTTACAGTTATCCAAAGTGGAAGGGATCGTTTTATCCTAAAAAATTTCCACAGCAGGAGATGTTAAATTACTATGCGGAGCGGTTCTCGACCGTCGAGATCAACAACACCTTTTACAAGATGCCCGATGCGAAAAGTATGGAGGCTTTGGCTGCAAAAGTCCCCAATTCATTTCGCTTTGCTATCAAGGCTCCGCAGGCCATTACCCACTTTAAGCGATTACAGAATGTAGAAGAGCAAACCGCACAATTGCTACAAGCAACCGCTGCACTCAAAAAGCGACAAGGGCCGTTACTATTTCAACTGCCACCGAATTTCAAAAAAGATTTGCCGCGGTTAGCAGCCTTCCTCAAACTTCTTCCGAAACGAATCAAGTCCGCTTTTGAATTTCGACATCCAAGTTGGCTAGATCAAGAAACCTTCGACTGCCTTCAGAAAAATTCCTGCGCTTGGTGTGTCGCCGATGTTGACGACGACGTTGAAGCCAGTTTGGTGAACACCGCAGGCTGGGGCTACGTTCGCTTACGTCGAGAAAATTACGACGTCCCACATCTGAAAAAGTGGATCAAAAAAATTCGCTCTCAGCCATGGAACGAAACCTACGTCTTTTTCAAACATGAAGATACCGGTACTGGCCCTCAATTTGCCGCTCGATTTCTTGAACTCTTGGGTTAAAAATGGTTGTTAAAACCAATAATACCTTTCCGCTACAATGAAAATTCGTTACTAACAATCAAAGCTGCTGTTTTACAAAGTAACGTTGTCTCAATCGCCTTCACCTTCCGACGTTCCAGCCACTTCGCGGACTCAACAGCGGCTCAAGAGTGAAATGATTTCGTCAAGTGAGTTGGAAGAAGAAATCATTTTGGCCCCTGTTATTTCTCGATCCGTACAGCTTCCCACTGAATCATTGCCATCAGCGGAATTTGACGACGAGCAGAAAGATGACCTGCCGGAACCGTCCAAACAGTTTACTCTGCGTGACATGCTGCTGATTACGTTCATGGCAGCGGCTGGTTTCGCGGTCATGCGACTATCCCCACCGGCTGCATTTGCAGGTACCATGGGTGGGCTCGCAATTCTTGGTTTGGCTTTACTAACGATTGTCAAACCGCAAAGGGCAATCTTTCATCTCCTCTGGTGGACCGTGCTGGGTATTTATATTGCTTCCTCAGTCATCGCAACCATGACAAAGTAAAAGTACCTTCCAGCAAATCTACCCTAAGGGCCCACGCCCAGGGGTTGCAACTCTTGGGTTGGGTTGGCAGCATAAGGTTTACTTTTTACAGAATATTCAGACCATCAGACCGCTGTGCACATGAAATACGCTATTTGCAACGAAACCTTTCTCGATTGGCCTTTTGACCGCGCCTTTGCTTTCGCACGCGAGTGTGGTTACACGGGCATCGAAATTGCGCCTTTTACTTTGGCAACTTATGCGACCGAAATTTCATCACAACAGCGCGCCGAAGTGCGAAAGCTAGCCAAGGCCGAAGGATTGGAAGTTGTCGGTTTGCACTGGTTGCTAGCCAAAACAGAAGGCTTTTATCTTACGTCCCCCGATGCCGCCGTGCGGACTAAAACGACAAAGTACCTTCAAGAACTTATCCGCCTGTGCCGCGATTTGGATGGTTCGGTGATGGTGCTCGGTTCACCCCAGCAACGAAATTTATTGCCGGGTGTCACCAAGCCGCAAGCAATGCGATACGCTGCAGAAGTCATTTCGGCAGCGCTGCCGACGTTCGAAGAATGCCAGGTAACTTTGGCAATCGAACCCCTTAGCTCCGCAGAAGGAGATTTTTTACTTACCGCGGATGAAGGCCGTGAATTGGTAAACTTGATTGCTTCGCCGCGAGTAAAGCTGCACTTAGATTGCAAAGCAATGTCGAGCGAATCAAAGTCGATTCCCGATATTTTGCGCGCCAATCGCGATCTCATGGTTCATTTCCATGCCAACGATCCCAACCGGCAGGGGCCTGGCTTTGGTCAACTCGACTTCGTGCCGATTTTCAAGGCACTGGACGAAATCAACTATTCCGGATGGGTCTCTGTCGAAGTTTTCGATTACTCTCCTGGCATCGAACGATTAGCCCGTGAAAGCATTGAAAACATGCGGCAAGCCGTCGCGAATGCAAGCAAATGATTCACACGTCGCGGTTTGGCCGCACATCTTCCGCATCGGTCACTTAAAGACCAGATTAGCCAAGTGTCTATTATTCGGCTTTTGGAGCACATTCACGTTCTGGACGTGCTTTTTTAGGCTGGAAACTAGTTTCTAAGTCTTATCTCACGCTGCGGCGCGCTCCTTGCATGAGGAAATGTCTATCCGCTTTGCGCCATTTTACCTCAACTTGCAAGGAGCCTACCATGCACCAGAATTTGTTAATTCGTTTAGCCGCCGGAGTATTTTTACTTCTGCTAGCTGCTTCGGCAGGATTCGCTCAAGAATCAAAACCCGACGAAGCAAAAAACAAAACAGACGCAGCTCAGGCAGTTCAAGACAATCAGCAAAAAGCGAATGAGCAATTACAAAAGCAGCGCGAGGCATTGCGCGAACATCAACAACAAACTCGCGAAAAGGCCCGTGACGCACGTGAGGCAGCCCGTGATAAAAATCAAGAACAGCGACAAGCTGCCCGCAAAGAAGTACGCGACGCTGACAATCGCCAACAGCGTCAAGACGCCAGAAACGAAGCGCAGGACACTCGCAACTCGGCTCGAGATACTCGTCAAGAAGCACGTGACGAAAGTCGAGAACATCGGCAAGATGCTCGTAGCGATACGCGACAGCGCATCCAAAGTTTTTTCCGCGGCCGTACGGGTTCTGATTTAGGACTCAGCTTCGACAATCAAGATTCCAACCGCTTGACCATCCTGAATCTCGACCAAAATAGCCTCGGCGCTCGCATTGGCTTGCGTCGCGGTGACGTGATTCTTTCCGTGAATGGCCAAAACGTTCGTTCGAATGACGATTTCAACAACTGGATTGCAGCCAATCCGGAACGCGCTAGTACGATTATGTTTCAGCGGAACGGCCGGCAATATACGGTTCAATTGCAACCGCAGTCCGATAATTCTCAATCGTATGGCTACGAATCTCGCAACATGAATGCTCCGCGATCCTATTTGGGAGTGACGTTTGATCCCAATTACCGTGAGTTCGCTGTGGTGCGCGAAGTAAAATCGGATAGCCCCGCTGAAAAGATTGGCTTAAAACCAGGTGATACTTTGACACACATCAGTGGGCGAGAAGTTCGTTCTCTGCAACATGCCGTTCAAACTCTCGCCACGATGACTCCCGGCGAAGAATTCGAACTGGAATTTGACCGCCCGCAACATCAGTCGGTGAAAGTTTCCATGGTGGAACGTGATCAAGCGAACCGCCAAGAGCAGAACTAACCCACTTGCTGATAATTGAATGTTAGCCGTAGACACAACAGCCCAGAGGGCTAGAACCCTCTGGGCTGTTGGCATTTAACAATGATGTTATTCAACCGCCATGTTTACTTCACATCCTGATTGATCACTCTCCAATCGTCGGTGCGAAATGGATGAGCGGGCAGGCCGTCTTTGTTCCATAAATTGACTAGCGGAAAATTCGCCCAGCCGAACCGCACTGCTTCCGGGCTGGGAACTTCATCGCTAGTTACGACAACGGTATCGCCCTCAATAGTGGCTTTGGCGAGATGGAATTTCTTATCGGCGCCTGCCAGAGTGAAGCCGGTTAGTTCGCCGCCTTTTGCTTCTAATCCACCGCCGATATTTTTAAAGTGAATAATCGCTTTGTTACCTTCGATCTTCAAGCTCTCAAATTGCGGGCCGGCCGGCGTGATCTTTTCGCCGTACGTCATGACACGTGCGGCAATTGCTAAACGTTCTCCGACAGGCTGCTTTTGTTGCGGATGAATATCTTTTTCGTCACCGATATCAACGATTGAAACCGTCGCCGTGTTTGGCACATTTTTGCCAATCCATTGCATCGATTCGCGCACCACCGCCCATTCTTGATCCACGGGTTCTTTGACAATGGGCATATAAGGCGCTAATTCGACAATCAGAAACGGAAACTCTCCGCAGTTGAATGTGTCGCGCCAGTTTTTAATGACAGCGGCTAAAACATGTCGATAACAATAGGGCTGACTAGCGTTCGATTCACCTTGGTACCAAATCGCACCCTTCACGGCAAATGGCGCCAACGGCGCGATCATCGCATTATATAAATCTGCTTTTCCTTGCGGGGCTTTCATCTCCTTGATTTCCGCATTGGATTCAATCGCTTCGATCGCCATCCAACGTTCTGCCGTGGTTCCACCTACATTGCTGCTGATCAACCCGACTGGCACATGGACTGTTTTTTCAAGCGCACGACCAAAAAAATAACCTACGGCCGTGAAGTCTTCGATCGTACTAGCAGCGGCTTCTTTCCACTCGCCGCTATCTAAATCTTTCAATGGTTGCGGTTTGCCTTCTCGCTTAACAGTAAATAATCGAATGTTTGGATTCGCAGACGTAGCCAAAGCTTCGTCCTTACCCGCGCTGCTCTTAATAGGCCATTGCATGTTTGATTGCCCGCCACACAACCATACATCACCGACAACCACATTCTTCCGAGTAATGGTTTGCTCACCTTGCTTTACGACTAGATCCTGCCCTGTGCTACTAGCTTTTAGCGGCGATAGCTCGACTTGCCATTTGCCATCGCTGGGTGTGGCACTTACCGTTTGTCCGGCAAAGCTCACCGTCACTTGCTCGGGTTGATCGGTTATTCCCCAAACCGGCACTTTCATATCTCGTTGTAAAATGCCATTGTCGGAAAATAACCGATGGAGTTGAACTTCGGCTCGTAGCGAAGCCGTTGCTGACAAAATCATGAAAGCTAACAAAACCAAAGTGGCGTGGAATCGTGAACGCATCGTGAATGCTCCTCGAGGTGCAAAATTGATCGACAACGCCATGATATACGGCCGAAATCCCGTGTGCTAGCACGATCGACCTTGACCCCATTCATGAGTGGAACCTATTGTTGCAGCGGTTGGAACTGTCGCACGGCGGACTTATTCATAAATTCAGCGAAATTTCGCCTCTCACCTTCGCAATGCTCATCCTCGATCGCTACCTGCTTCGTCAATTCACGCAAAACTTTCTGGCTTGCTTCGTCAGCCTGACAGGTTTGTTTGTGGTCGTCGATCTGGTGGGCAACATCGACGATTTTATGAAGTCTGCGGGCCAGCACGGCGGATTCTGGGCAATTGTCGGCGAATATTATAGTTACCGTACCATTGGCTTTTTTGACCGCACTAGCGGCATTCTCACCCTCATCGCCGCGATGTTCACCATGGCCATGTTTCAACGATCCAATGAACTGACGGCCATTCAAGCGGCAGGTGTTCCCAAACGTCGAATCATCAAACCGGTCGTTATTGCCGTGATCATCATCACCGCATTAGCAGCGGCCAATCGTGAGTTCGTGATCGCAACCGTCCGCGATCGCTATAGCCGAAATGCTCAAGACCTGTTCGGCGAAGTCGGCAAAAACATGTATCAAACTCGTGACCTATTTACCGATATCCTGATCGGTGGCAAGCGAACTTATGCAAACCGACAACGTATCGAATTAGCCGCTTTTACTTTGCGTGGAAAACTTGCCGCTCAATATGGCAGGCAAATCTCGGCCGCAGATGCATACTATCAACCAGCCAACAAACATCATCCCGGCGGTTACCTGCTGAAGGGCGTCTCTTTGCCAAAGGACATGAACACCCGGCCCTCGTCAGGATTTGACGATCAAACGATCGTCTTCACACCGCTCGAAAATAGCCAGTGGTTAGAACCGGGTGAATGCTTCATTAAAAGCGATGTAACCTTCGAGCAACTGGCTTCAAGGACTGACTTTCGCGCCAATGCATCCATTGTGGAATTGATTCGAGGGTTGAAAAACCCCAGCCTGGGCTTCGGCGCCGATATGCGCACGGCAATTCATGCTCGCATCGTGCAACCATTTTTAGATGTCACACTGCTATTTCTCGGGCTACCCCTGATTTTGGCACGCACCAATCGCAATATTTTCTTCGCCATCGGCTTATGTGTGGGCGTAGTCGTACTGTTCTACTTGGTGGTGTTGGCATGCCAATACTTGGGAAGCAGCTACTTAGTCAGCCCCGCACTGGCCGCTTGGTTACCCCTCATGATCTTCGTACCCACTGCCGTTTGGATGAGCGAGCCATTACGGGAATAATGAATTATGATGAACGATGAACGATGAATGGATCGCGCCAAAATCGTTAGAATAGATGGGGTGAAAAGTTCGCATCCGGCGGTCACCGGACTTGGTTTCGGCGGTTGAAAGTTCATCGTTCATCGTTCATTATTCATCGTTCAACAATCTTGGTATTCCCCGGAGCAAGTCATGCCCCCCGTCACGCCGGCCCCTTGGCTCGATGGCCTGACGATTCCTCAGGTACTCGATCATACCGCCGATCGGTTCGAGGATCATGATGCGCTTGTTTTTCCGCGTCTGGGATTGCGTTGGAGCTACCGGCAATTTGCGGCAGAAGTAGATCGTGCTGCTCGTGGACTCTTGGCGCTTGGTATTCGCCGTCAGGAGCACGTTGCTATCTGGGCCACGAATGTGCCCGAGTGGGTTGTACTGCAATTTGCCACGGCTCGCATGGGCGCAGTGCTCGTAAATATCAATCCGGCCTACCGCGCTCACGAATTGCAATATGTTCTCAAACAAAGCGATTCCGTCGCGCTTGTGCTGGTCGATCGCTTTAAAACTTCCGATTACTTCGCCATGTTGGCAGAAGTTTGTCCGCAGCCCGGAACTGGCGAATTTCCAAAATTGCGCCATATTGTGGCGATCAAAGGTAATACGCCTGCCGGCGCCATCTCGTGGCAGCAATTGCTCGCTATGGGAGATAGTATTCCTACAGAAAAAGTTCGTGCGATTTCAGCAGAGCTAAAACCCAACGATGCGGTAAACATTCAATACACTTCCGGCACAACAGGTTTCCCCAAAGCCGCCACACTCAGCCACCGCAATTTGTTGCTGAATGTATTTTACTCGGGTGCGTGTCAGAATCTCACCGATCAAGATCGCATTTGCATTCCTGTCCCCTTTTATCACTGCTTCGGCTGCGTGCTCGGAACACTAATGGCCGTAGCCTACGGCGCAGCCATGGTGGTGCCCAACGAGTCGTTCGACCCGGCGGCCACGCTCGATGCGATCGAAAAAGAACGTTGCACTGCCCTCTATGGCGTGCCGACGATGTTTATCGCGCAGCTTCACGATCCATCTCTCCCCGGCCGAGATCTAAAATCGCTCCGCACCGGCATCATGGCTGGCAGTCCCTGTCCGATCGAAACCATGCGCGCCGTGACAAATGTAATGGGCTGCCGCGAAGTGACCATCGGCTACGGCCAAACGGAAGCTTCACCGATCATCACTCAAACCAGGTTCGACGATCCGATCGAGCTTCGCGTCGAAACCGTCGGCCGCCCAATACCCAATGTCGAAGTGAAAGTTGTCGATCCCTACACCGGAAAAGATTTACCCGAC
>CAZIGP010000088.1:0-7364 GCA_964538425.1 uncultured Pirellulales bacterium
TCTCGATGTGCTGCGGATCGTGCAGTCATTAGGTCGTAAAGAATTCACGCTATCCCATTTGTATGCATACGAATCTCATTTACACTCGATCTATCCAAACAACCGTAACATTCGACCGAAAATTAGGCAGCAACTTCAAGTTCTGCGCGATTTGAAAATGATCATATTTGAAGGCAAAGGGCGATATCGCTTATTAATGTGACCTCGCCATTAAAAGCAAGAAAACACAAAACACCAGCAGGCACTTAAGTAAAAGCAAAAAACCCAGGAGGCTTGCACCCCCTGGGCTTTTAAAATCGAACTTAATGCAGTTCAGGCGTTTACTTATTGCAACTGTCCTGGCGGCGGTCCCTGTTGGAAACCGGCCGCTGCACGTGCTTTAGCCACTAAGCTGATCAGTTGCATCACGCCGTCTTCAATTTCCAGCCGGCCCGTCACACCGTTCGAAATCGGTTTGCCGGTGACCAGAATCCGATCTTTGCCTTTCAGCGACGACGCCTTATCTTTCACCATCGCCGCTGGTCCATCCGGCTTCACCGAGGCGGCAAAGCCAAAGATGTCAGACACCGACACCGTCAGCTGCAACGGTAGTACCTTCTTATTGGCACTTGCGGCCGAGCTATCAATGATCGACTTGATGAATGCCAACGAATCTTTGCCGGCGGCTACATATACGGCTTTATCGCCGACGCCAACATACACATCTAACTTTTCGCCGAACACTTTTTGCGCTTCATCATCCGGTACGTTCACCAATGCCTGATGAAAGCGAATGCTCTTGTAATTTTCGGCGTCGAGCTTCACGGTCACATTCTGGTTAAATTCTTCTTCATCCTTGGCAAGTTCCACAATGTTCTTAAGCGCCTTTTCCAAACTAGCGCCGTCGGCAATCATGCTACCCGCCGCTACTTGCAATTTTTCGGGCGCTAAGTTCACCGCTACACCCAGGTCGGATTTGCCCGTTTTAATTGTGGCATCAACCACATCGAACAATTGGTTAATCACCGTCTTCACTTGCTTGCGGTCTTCGTCACTGTCCAAATCTTCATCCTTATCGACTGCTGCTTCGGCTTGTTTGCGATACGAAGCCGTCATGGCTAGCGTTTCGTCGATTTGCGCTTGCGTGGTAGTATGAGCCGTCAAAAAATTCACGGCGAATTCAGGATTCAAAAAGCCCGAGAGATTGGTCTGCGAATTTTCCGCACCCTTCAAGCTCTCGGCCAATTTCGTGCCTGGAACTGCCGTCAGCGTGAAATCGACATGCGTGTTCTTCGCCGCCTTATCGAGCTTCCAGCCTAACGTAATCTGATCGGCATCCTTAGCAAATTGTTCGATCCCTTTGACTCGCATGGCAAGCGCTTCGCGTTGCAACTCGGCGTTCTCCTCGTTGTCGCGCGCCTGCATGTTGATCATCATGTCCAGCAAACCTTGCAATTGGGCAATTGCCCCTTCTTTCATCGCATTGGGAATGTTTTGCAGGTATGCACGTGCCGCCAAGTCGTACTCGGCATTCAAACCGCTTAACAACTTGAGCGGATCTTCCGGCAGCGCGCCTTCATATTTCTCGTCGGTGACAAATGCCCAGCCCTTTTGCTCACGAACGAAAAATTCTTGACCGGAACGAGGCGGAGAAATTTTCAAAATGCCGTTCCCTTCGTCTTGAGCCGGACCGACAAACAAAGCCAACGTATCCGTCAGATCTTTGACACTGCTCACCGGCACGAACACCAACATCCGGTGTCCTTCCCCTTCCGTTAAAACGGTAAAGCCCCAAGGCTTCGACTTATCCAGTCCTTTCAAACCTTGGCCTTGCGTCATCATCGTGATCATGCCGTCCAGCGCACGCGACGCATTTTGCTGGCCGCCAAGCTGGCCAAGAAAATCGATATTGGCCATTTGCTCGTCGTAACTGGCGAGCGAAACTACTGCCATTGGCTTGCCAAGTTCTGCTTTCGCAGCAGCAATGCCAAAAAACACGACAGCCAGTGCTGCCGACAAACGACAAAACTTCTTCACAGGTGCCTCCTAAAAAACTAAAGGAAAATCGTCGATACGGAGGTTCGCGGAACCGCCGCAATTAACATGCCTCGAAAGTAAGAGTCCTCGGGCTTCACGCAATCAGCCGTCACGCGGCCGTACAAAACCCAGTGGCAATCCGTTACTCACGGCCCGACGCTTAATAAGGAACAATACCACATCCTACGAGGTTAGGTTTTAGCGAATTTACGGAAAATAAACAGCCCGCACGAGAAACTAGGTAATCTTTGCCGCCTAGAATGGCGGTGAGACTAACCTCATTACCCCATAACTGAAGGGGAAGTCCCGTGTGCTCCCATTCCACATTACCCACCTCCCTATTCCACATTTTGCAATCTCTTTCTTGCAACCGCTCCGCGCGCATAAAAATGCCCGTCGCGGTTTGAAAACTTTTCTTTGTTAGAAATCGTTTTCTTCTTCGCGGCGGGCATCGGGCCAGCAAGCAGCGTTTCACGCAAATGTTTCGGTTTTGGGCAACAAGTTGTTCGAGCAACGCGGGGTGATTAATTGAATCTATTCGTCCCGGGCTTTGTTATTTCGGTGGTGCGAGCCACATCGAAATAAAAATAACTTATTGGCCAAAGCACTCGCATTGAGCTGTTAAGCTTCATGCCTTCGAGCTTTCACAAACATCCAAGCGGCTGCTGGCTAGCATCTATATGGAACGGGTTTGTTTTCACTTCCCGATTACCTCCTTCCTCTTGAGCGAATTTCGTGCCACACGTCTTGGAGCGGATTTTGGAGGCAATTGTTACAAAAACTGATCAACCAGCGACCAACGCGTTGACCCTGCGATCAATCGCTCCTTCAACTTGATTGAAATCTATAAAAAGTTGGCGAAGAAATGGCGTGCGATATTGATTGGGTGGCATTTGTCAATTTTTCACGGGTTGTAAATCTGTTTTGCCGATCGGATTGTTGCCGCGCTGTGCTGTAACCAAATCCACTTTGCCGTCACGAATAACGACTGCTGCTTTACCGTCTTGGTCAACGCTTACCGTCGATTCGGTCCCCAGCTCGGCCACACGCCCATGTGGAGTTTCGATGACAAAACTACGACCCGTTTCTTCAGTGATGCGCAATTTCACACGGCCATGTTCGATCTTGAGGCAATTGGCATCGACCAACTCGAGCTCAGCCGGGCCTTCAACTTCTAATTGACCAACGGCAGGAATGCTAAATTTTGTACTGCGGGCATCGAGCTTCATGCGATCGCCGAAAGCAAGCACTTTGACAGGCGGCGGAAAATTGGCGGCGGGTGGTGCGGGTTTGTTCCAAAGTGGCGCGTCGGTGAGGGCCTGTTGAGTAGCTGCGTGTCTAAATTGCGCTGGATCGAGCTTGATGTCGCCAAAGTCCATCGTCTCGTCCGGTTTCAGCGTGATCGTGAATCGCCCTTTCACCCAGCCCGCGTCTTTGCCATTGATTTGTGCCATCTGCACGTAACCGCTGGTTTCTTGCCACACTTGAAATTCTAGCGGCACACCGGCAGGCAGGTTTTTGATTTCAAACCGCCCATCCGCTTCCGATATTGCCACGTAAGGATGCGGCTGCACAACCATCCAACCTCTGATCCAGGAATGAATGTTGTCGGCGACTGCGAAAGGAATTGGCTCTCCATTTTTTAGAGGCGGCCGATCGACGGAGCTCTTTGGCGAAATGATGACATTAAATGCCTCATTCACACTGCAACTGGCGTTGAGATTGTGAGTAACGGAATCAAAATTTCTCAATTTCAGTGGTTGGCCTGTCCAATAAGAAATCACATGCGGCTCAAGGCGTCCTTGGAAGGTTTGAATATCTGCTTCTAAACTCTTCAAGCCACCGTAACTGGAATGAATCGCCACATCTTTATTTCGCACCCAAACCACCACGTTCGCAAGCGCCCCGTCGTCCGCCACCACGAGCGATTCATCCACCAGATTTGCTTCAGCAAACGCATGAATATTTTTAGTGATCCGTAACTTCGTCGGCACCGGCGGCTCGCCGTTATAGATAAACCGCCCTTTCAGATGCCCCCATGTTTGCTCGCGTGGTTTGCCGGAATATGTCTCGGCATCCTCCATTTCACGGGCGGCATTTTCGTCGAGCTCGCGAACCACAATTTGAATTTCTTCAAGCAACGGTCGCGGGGCAGACACGACGATTGATCCTGGTCGGCCCAAAACCGCCACCCGAAGCAGCCCTTTGTACTTGGGTGCCTTGCTATCCTGGTTCTTTGCAGCAGCCTTCTCTTGTGGGCCCAGCAAATCTCGATATTTTTCCCGGATGACTGCAACCACGTCGTCTGGCTGGGCATAGCTTAACTTCAACACTTCCGAGATCGGCCTGTCTTGCAGAGTCGTCGTAATCGTCGCTTGTGCCGCCCCAGGTCGCGCCTCCTGCGCTCCCACCCGCCACGATGTCACGGTCATCGTTCCCAGTAACACGATGAGCGCCTCGATACAAAACAACGGCCGACGAATATGACGCCCTACATGTTTCATGGCCTCTAACCCCCGTGAAAGAGCTTGAAACTTATCGGAAATCAATTCTCAAATTTGAATTCTTTAATCCTTCGCAACAAAATCGGCGTGCAGCAAGAAACAAATAAATACCCAGCGAACTTTCCTTGAGTTGAACAAACATCAAATCAAATTGCAAGTTTTTGATTCATGCAAGCACTGCAGCGAATTTACCCCTTCACCCGTTCATTTTTCTTGGCTCCCACTCAAACCTCGCGATTCTAGCCTCTCACCTTCCGGTGCTTTCGTGCCTCATACCTGCGTGCATCTCATTGGCGTTCAACTCCCTAGCACTTACAATCACCGACACGATGAAGGTGTCTTATTTACCTGCCGCGATTTTTTGTTTCGTGGGCGCGCTCGCCACCGCGTGGAATCAATCCGCCGCGGTTGACGCGCTCGACGATATCCGCCACCGCGGCACGCTTGTCTGGGGCGGCGATCAAGAAGGCGGCGGCCCGTATGTCTTCCCCGATCCCAAGAACCCCGAAAAGCTCATCGGCTTCGAGGTCGACCTGGCCGACATGCTTGCCGCCGAACTCGGCGTGAAAGCCAAGTTTCAACAAGGGCAATGGGACACCGTTCCAGAACTCCTTGGCAGCCGAATCGACGTCGCGCTTAACGGCTACGAGCGCACACCGCAGCGCCTGCGCGATTATCTTTGCACGCGCCCTTATTACGCTTTCGGTTTGCAACTCATGGCTCATCGCGATAGCCCGCTCCAATCCTGGCAGCAACTTCGCAAGGCCAAGCCTGACGGCGGCCCGTGGAAAATCGGCATCCTCGGCGGCTCCCAGGCCGACACTTATCTCACAAAGTTAGCGGATGAAGAAAGCTACCAAATCGAACTTGAACGCTATACCGGCAATACCGATCCCATGGAGCGCGTCGAAACCGGCGCGCTCGACGCCACTGTGGCCGACGATTGTGCCGCCGATTTCTACATCGATCGCTTCCCTAAGCTGAAACTCGTCGGCTGGCCGATCGACGGCGGCTACTACGTGGCACTCGTTGCGCCCGGCCAAGATCGATTGCAAAACGAGCTTGATGCAGCTCTCACCAAATTCATCACCAATGGAAAACTGAAAGAACTTTACGACCGTTGGGATCTCGACGGCCGCTCGCAAATGCTCATGCTGCGCGACGCAACCGAAACGGCCCCTGCCGAACCCTCGACGACTATCGAAATTATCCGTCGCAACTTGCCGACGCTACTCAAGGCCGCCGGCATGACCATATTTCTTTCCATCATTTCGTTTCCGCTCGCAATCGCCATCGGCATCTTAGTCGCCATCGGCCGACTCTACGGGCCACCGCTCATTGCCAAACCGCTGGGTTTGTACGTCGAAATCATCCGTGGCACGCCGCTGATGTTGCAGCTTTATGCCATTTTCTTTTTGCTCCCTAAGATCGGCTTGCCGCTGCCAGCGCTGGTTGCGGCCATTGCCGGCTTGGCAATCAACTACTCCGCTTACGAAGCCGAAATCTACCGTGCCGGTTTGCAAGCGGTTCCCCGCGGCCAAATGGAAGCCGCGTTAGCACTAGGCATGACGCCAGCACTCGCCATCCGCCGCATCATCCTGCCGCAAGCTTTTCGCATCGTTATTCCACCGGTCACCAACGACTTTATCGCACTCTTCAAAGATACTTCCGTCTGCTCCGTCATCACGATCGTCGAACTCACCAAGCGCTACTCCGTGCTTGCGCTTAGCACCGGCGCCATCGTCGAACTCGCCGCGATCACGGCAATACTCTACTTACTCATGAGTTTCCCGCTCTCACTCTTCGCCCGCTGGAGCGAACGCCACCTTGCTGGCAGCAAAAGTTAATTCGCTGCCTGCTTTTCTTCATGTCTTTTCGCGCGATCTTCGTAGGGGAAGTTCTGGCAAATGTAAGAAACGTTGCCGAGCGGAAATTTGGGGCCTACTACTTCACGAGTTATGATCTGTACCCCGTTAAAAAAATTTCTGACAATCGGCACGTGGCTCCAAAAGGGATCTTCGATCACTCGGAGACGTGCTTCCTGGCCTATGATGGCAAGTTCGCCGCCTTCAATCACGACACGAGATGCATGCGACTGAAAAACTTTCTTGCCCTCCACATACACGACGGAGCAACTCGCATTTTCGTGGCTGGTTTTTAACGTCGGTACATCGTTCTTAAAGTCAACTTTAACATTTGGATGTACGCCGGTTTCCCTTCTCACAATTTTTGTGTTGTCCCTGCGAAGCCAGAAATAGCTTTTTGAATAGCTGGGTACTTCTTTGATCAACAGCTTGCTAAAAAGCAGATTGGCAAGCCATGGTGTCTCTTCCAATATTGATTCATCGATGCATGTAAAAATCAGCCAGTGCACCAGGGGAAATCGCGACTCTTGATCAACTTCACACAAAACTATTCCAAGCACCATCCAATCGTCCGTTGCTTTGACAAGAATTCCATGAATTGGCTCGCCTTCCTTCTGATCATCATCTCGCACCTTCGTAGAAACTTCGTACCAATCGCCGATTACGAGTTCTTGCGGATTAGGTCTGATATCAGCAGCAGCCGAATCTCGCAGAGGTGCTACCATTAAGCCCACGAGTAGCATAGCTCCAACCGAAAGACATTTTGTTAACATCCAAAACTCCTCGATACCGGACTTGCTCTCAAAATTACCTAATCACTCGTGCTCTCGCGGCGGTTTTCTCTAGTTTCAAGTCATGTGAACGTATTTGAGTCACATACAGCACGTCATCCATAGAAAACGCATTCTCAACTTGCCGTGTCGAATAGTGATCGTCGTTAAACAATCCACCGACGATTGGCAACCGGCTTTGCCAAGTT
>CAZIGP010000088.1:7374-10534 GCA_964538425.1 uncultured Pirellulales bacterium
TGCCTTTCCCTTAACCAGTGCGATTTCCTGGGTCGCAAGCCGAAGTTTGCCGTCGTTAATTCCCACAAACTCACCATGCAAGTCGGTAGCTTTCCCATCACGAATGAGATTCACAACGCACTCTTTTTTCAGCTTAGGCTCACCACCAGCGAGATCCCCTGCACCGGCATGATTCGGAAATTGGGTCCGGCTAATGATGGCGGCATGATTGCGCGGAATCCACAAAATATAATCATAATGAATTTCCTCCACTTTCCTGAATGGCACACCCACATAAGGAAGCTCTGAAATCCATGGCACGCCTCGCACTCTCCCCTCATGCCGCGTCTCTCCCAGAATAAGCCAATCATCCGCAACTCTGATCAGATGTCCGGAAAGCTTTTGTTTCACTTCCTGCCGTTCAACGGAAACTTCGTACCAATCTCCAATCACGAGCTCCTGGTGACCAAGCCTCTTTTCGTCGGTCGCCGTATCCTCGGCCGAAAAAGTATTTGCTGGAAGCAAACCAAACAGCAACACGAATAGAATGAGAGAACGACCAAGCATAGAAAGCTCCTGAAAAAGCAACGATTAAAGCTCGATCCATCAAACTCCCAAAAACATCGACAAAAGAAACATGTTAAGGTTCAGCCTTCACTTCCGGAGGCAAAATTTCATCAGCTTGCTCGGAAATGCACATCACATCGTTCCAACGAAATTGCAAGTTCAATTCCTCTGTTTTGTAAATGCGAGTCTTGAACGAGTTGCCGATGATCGGCAACTTCCCTAGCACAGGCGACGGATGATCTACGGCTTTAGTAAAATGCAGATGGCATTTTAAGTATTCATCGCCGAGCGTGATGGTCGAGAAACCATCCACTACCTTCCCATCCTTCACGACATCAACCCAACACTGGGAACCGCTAGTCGGCTCATCACCTTGAGGAGTTAGCAATTCTCGCTTCTCATGAGACATACTTCTGCCTTGCACGACAGCGGCCTCGCGAGGAATCCAATAAAACTGGTTTGCGCGGCCGATGCCTACGTTGCGAAACAGGCGCTTATTCGTCGAAGGGAGTTTGGAAACTAGCGGCACGCCTTGCTCCGTGCGACCTTCCACAACGCTGTGCAGCACCAACCAGCGGTCGTTCATTTTCACGAGCGTTCCGCTGTACTGTTTCTTGACCCCCTGCCGCTCGACAACAATTTCGTATTTGTCGCCAACTTCCAAATGCGAAATATCGGTCGATTGCGCGGCCGGCACCACCGTCGTCGCAGTCGCCGGAATGACTTGGCCAATAGCATGACCTGCCGTGAGTATCGCCAGCGACACCCACACAACCACGCCATAAACTCGGTGCCCGATGCTGCATCCCTGCATGGCAGCACTCCGTGAAGGAAGAAAAACGCAAAGAAAAAAGCCTGCAATTTGTAGTTAAATTCCCTTTCAAAAACAAGACCAACAGGCCGCATGAAGTCTCAGGTAAAAACAAAAAAGCCCGCCAAGTTCCAGACTTGGGCGGGCTGCCGTACCTGTCGGCTGAGAAACGAGAAATTTGAAAATGACTTACGTTCTGCTGAGAGACACCGCCGTACGAAAGCTGTCCCTCAAACTAACTGACCAGGTGGAGTCGACATCAATGCCCCTCCGTTTGCCCGAGTGATCGATGAGAAGGCTGCACGCGCAGCCGCCACTACAATTCCTATCAAGATTGGGGTAGGTAAGTCAACAATTTTTTCCATGCCAAATTGCATGCCAAAAAATATTTTTCTTTTCCCGTTCTGCAAGCACCGATTAGATAAGAATTTCCGGCAACGAGCAGCCAGAATCGCCCCAATGCACGCTAGCTCTTCGAAATTCTGAAGTCACCAGGACATGTCGAACTACAGGATACCGGTCCCTGATCCAAGTTCTTGGCTGCCGGGTGATGAAAATAGCCAACATCTTGCCTTCAAATCACCTCGATACCCCCTCACCCGTACTGCCCATGTCCTGTACCAGGTCTGTGACCTATGGCTTGATTAAGCCGCGTTCATTTTCTGCCTTGGACTTCTACCCTTATTCGCGAAAATCATCCTCGGTTACTGGCTGGCCGGTTGCGATTTTATCGCGAACGCATTTTCCGCGTGGGGTGAGCCGGAACCTGCCGTCGGGCGTTCCGCAGATCATGTGTAACTTATCGCGTAAATCGACAATCACTCCTTTCGCCAAAGTGCCATGTACGCTTGAGTTACTCCCGACAAGCGAAATCCCGTCACGAAGTTGTTGAATGCTGGATGTCATATCTGCCTCCTTTCCGCAGGCGAACGCGGCTGGGCCACAAACTGGCTCCCACGATTGAGCAGCTCGTAGTGCCCGCGCTCGGCCGGCACAATCTTGGTATTTCTGCTGTGACCAATCCCGCGCCCGTCGCGCGAAGTGTAAACCCATCCGTTTTCCAACTGCATGTACGACTGGCCGATCAGCACGATCTTATAAATCTGAATCACTTCCTGGTCATCCATCGCGCCCGCCGGCAAAATCGCTACCTCGTCGGAAACGCCTAGCCCGCAAAGTTCTCGCTGCATCGTTTGCCTCCTCGCATCGACCAGATGGAACTCACATTGGCGATACGCCTACCTTGATCGCCGAGTTCACAACCTGACGAAGAAGCAACCTTCTCGCGCTGCTAGCGACAAAACTTGAATAACGCATTCCCGGTGCCAATTCGCTCCAACTTTCATAATCGAAAGCTTTGGTAATAAGCAATTAGCGATTAGCCGTTAGCAATTAGCCAAAAAATGAAAACCGATGGTTAGTTTATTGCTAGTGTCATTGGCCGCGATGAACCGACAGCCGTAGAATTCTTTAGTGCGCGGCAGAACCGCCGCGGCACAATAAAAAATCTCCAACTGCTTCATTGTAGGAGGAACGTTTCCATGAACGCAAAACTTCTTGACACCGAAACGAATGTGACATCACTGGTCGACCAACTCGACAGCCAAGAGCCCAGCGAGCGCGAGCATGCGCGCGAAGCGCTCGTTGCCACTGGCCACGACGCCGTCATTCCGGTGCTCCAGAAACTCAAGGACGGCAACCAACGGAGCACGTGGGAAGCCGCCAAAATTCTGGGCGCTATCGGCGACCCGGCTGCCGCTAGTGCGCTGGCCGAATTGCTCGATCATGATAGCCACGACATCC
>CAZIGP010000089.1:0-1116 GCA_964538425.1 uncultured Pirellulales bacterium
AAGCAGCCCTACATGAGTTACTTCAAAATGGGTGATGGTCCACTGTATGTGTTTCATACCCCGTACCATTTACCCCATTTAGAAGTGCCTCTGACAGCAGCGCGTGCGGTGCTGTTTGGCGATGCAGCAGTTGCCCCACAAGGCGCGCCAGTCGGCGACGTGGTGACGATTGCCAAACGAGATTTGAAAGCAGGCGAAATGCTCGATGGTGTCGGTGGATTCACCTGCTACGGCATGATTGAAAATGCAGAAACGGCTGCCGAAGAAAATTTGCTGCCGATGGGCCTTTCCGAAGGCTGCCGAGTGATTCACGACGTAAAGAAAGATACAGCGATCGGCGCCAGCGACGTCGAGCGGCCGGAAGGTCGATTGTGCGACCAGTTGCGTGCCGAGCAAGATAGCCATTTCTTGGCTTCTTGCAGCGCAGCATTCCGGTGAAGAATTAAATGTTAAACTGTAAGCATAGATAGCATTTTAAATTTTTAAATTTGAGATCTTAGATTTCACACCACGAGTAATCCACGATGAAAGTAGTTCTCTTCTGCGGCGGTCTTGGCATGAGATTGCGGGAGTACTCAGAAAATACTCCCAAGCCACTTGTTCACATCGGCTCTAGGCCCGTGCTGTGGCAAGTCATGAAATATTACGCTCACTACGGCCACAAAGACTTCATTTTATGTTTAGGCTGGAAAAGCGAAGCCATTAAGCAATATTTCTTGAACTACAACGAATGCTCGTCGAACGATTTTGTCATGGATGCCGGCAAAGTAAACTTGCTGCATAGCGATATTCACGATTGGAAAATTACGTTCGTCGATACGGGTGTCGATTCCAATATCGGCGAGCGACTCATGGCAGTTCGTCCACATTTAGAAGGGGAAGAAGCGTTCCTGGCAAATTACACCGATGGTCTCTCCGATGTTCCACTACCGACCATGATTCGTCATTTTCACGAACGACAGGCCACAGCGACATTTTTGGCAGTGCGGCCTCAGCAAAGCTGGCATTCGGTACAATTCGGCGATGACGGTGCAGTAACCGACGTGCAATTAATTGGCGAATCCGATACGTGGATGAATGGCGGATTTTTTGTGCTCAGCCAACGCATTTTCGACT
>CAZIGP010000089.1:1126-10517 GCA_964538425.1 uncultured Pirellulales bacterium
ACGGCATGAAGTACGACGGATTTTGGAGTTGCATGGACACCTATAAAGATAAGCAACGGTTCGAAGACATGGTCGCCCGCGGTCAAACCCCATGGGAAGTTTGGAAGCATCCTCCCGTCGACGTTGCATTAAAAGCCAATTTTGAGGCGGGAATGCCGCTTGTGAAAACTCGCCCCCGCTAAGGATGTTCAAGATGCAGACGTTGCAGTTCGATAATCTGCGAACCATTCTTTGTCTGGGCGCACATAGTGACGATATCGAGATCGGCTGTGGCGGAACGTTACTGAAATTGCTGGCCGAGCGACCGGGCTTGAAAGTGCATTGGGTGGTGTTCAGCGCCGAAGAGGCTCGAGCAAAAGAAGCCAAAGCGAGTGCCGAAGGCTTGTTGTCTCGAGCCGCATCGAAACAAATCATCTTGCATCAGTTTCCCGATACTTGTTTTCCATTTGTCGGAATGGAAGTCAAAAACGTATTTCGTCAATTACAGAGCGAAGTGTCTCCCGACCTTGTTTTTACGCACCGGTTAGAAGACCGGCATCAAGACCATCGTTTGCTTGCCGAGCTAACCTGGAATGCTTTCCGTAATCATTTGATTTTGGAATACGAAATTCCAAAATACGAAGGTGATCTAGGAACACCCAATTTTTTTGTGCCGCTAAGCTCGGAAATCAGTGATCAAAAAGTGAAGCATCTTATGCAGCACTTTACTTCGCAACAACAAAGGACATGGTTTACTGCTGAAACATTCAAGTCGCTAATGCGGCTACGCGGCGTAGAATGTAATGCGCCGGAAAACTACGCAGAAGCATTTTATTGCCGCAAAGTAGTGATCTAGCGTCGCAGTGTTTTATTGCGCAGTGCTTATTGGTTTATTGCACCATGCGAACTTGTGGGTTATCGACAATCTTTTTGAAGATCGCCGACAATTCATTTTCATATTCGCTCGGATCGCCGCTGCTATGAGTGCTTTCGCCAGCATCGTTTGCAGTTCCGCCCATCCGTGCCATGCGATCCATGAAGTCGGAGTCGGCGCCTAAACCCAGCGGTACCGGATACATCCTCCACTTGCCACTACTCATCATGTGCGATTGCATCAGTGCTGCATCATGGTTGTAATAGCTGCTGCCCCCATAAAAATTGCCGCTCGGATTGTTGCTTCGATACGTAGAAATCGTGCTATTGCCGCTACTCTTCAAGTTTGGCATACCGTCAGTCAGCAAAACAACCACTTTTTGCGTATTCTCGCGTCCCTCACCACCTTTGCTTTTAGGACGAATGTGGTTGTAGCCGGCGATTAAACCGGTTTCTGTGGCGGTGCTATTCGTTCCTTCGGCGACAGGCTGCATCGTAGTGCAAGCTTGCATCGCCGTGGTGTAATTGCTCGTTAGCGAGACCAGCGGTGTAAGGTTGGATGCGTTGGTGTCCTTGTCGAACGTAACGATCGAAACCCAGTCGCGCTGCGTTGAATCAGGAATGGTCGCGTTGCGTTTACGAACCTCTTCGAGTGCCGCAATAACTGATCGGCGCGCCGCATGAGTGGGTTGCTCGGATGGCGGAAAGCTAAAGGTGCCGCCAGCCGTAGATTCGCTGTGGAATGGACAATCTGAACTGTCAGCAGACAGTGGTGTCAGCATAGAGCCATCGGGCTTGCCATCACGAGCATTAAGCATCATGAAGTTAACATACGATCGATATCCAATGGTTGAACTATTGTCGTTTACTTCATCTAAGTAGCTATCCCAATAACTGCGAATTGACGAATTACTACTGTTTGGAGTTGGTTTAGCATTCGGCATCAGAGTCGCAATTTGTACATCCATCAGCCAGTTATAAGCTTTTCGTTGCCTCTTTGCTGCCGTGTTATCGCTGCTTGTTATCCGGTAGGCGCTAGGAATGGTAATTGTCACGCCACCAACTTTCACCGATGTTTTCGAAAGTGGCCCACTGGCTGAACTAAGAGCGCTGAGAGTGCTCACTCCCAACGGTGCACCAATCGCTTGTACGGTCCCTGGATACGAACCATAGCCGAAGTCTGTAAATACTTGTTGCATCATGCTTTTGATGGTACCGCTATATGAACCGCTAGGGTTTCCACTATCATTCCATCCACGCGACGTATCGTCGTTCATCGAGCCCGAAAGGTCGACGACAAAGCAAATGTCGCGAGGATTGCCCATGGCAATCGCTTGGGCTTGGGCATCGAAACCGTTTTTACCCAGTACACGACCAAAAAAAGTAGGTGCTTGGCCGCCATGCGACGCGTCAAGCTTTGTAGTCACACGAATGGCATTACCCAACTGAGCGGAAGGCGAAAATTTTCGCAATGTCGCATCCCAAGTTCCGTATTCAATATCGCCGTTATTAAGCGACACTTGCCTTCCACCTGCGTAATGGCGAGCAGCATAAGCTTTTGCCTGAGTGATCGGATCGGTTTGAGTCGATCCCATCACTTGAGCAGCGGCCAAAACCGAAGAATCGGCTGCAGTCTGCAATTGGGTGCGAACCAGCAAGATGTATCCCAAATCGATGGCGAAGGCCACCATGGCCATCATGACAATCATCAAAAAAACTGCCAACATTAATGTTGCGCCACGACGATGGCGCGGAAATGAGCGGTATGCGTTCACGGTAATCTCCGATGACTTTTCGATGTACACATAACGGCGCATCGCATGGACCGGCCGAACGGCCTACGACGCGCACGTGGGCATCTACCAACCATTGGCAAACTGTAGAGTTTGTTCTGAGTTGATATTTGCCCTTTAAGAAATAAGAGACAGGGTTTATTCAACTCTGTAATAGAAATGGCCTGTCGTCAAATGCGCCAGCAAAAAGCAACGTAAAAGAAATGTCGCAGAATGTAGACGACGTTGCCTTTTGACAGCATCAGTGGTGGCTGTTAGGCAACATTTTCTACGGTGTCATCGCCGCGCTCGCTCTAAATACTGCCGACGAGACTTTGAAACCGGATTAGCGGCCTGAGTTTTGGTTTCTTCCAACTTGGCGTCCAAATTTTGGCTGGATGTTCGATCTACAATTCGTCGCACGACCCAGGGTGAAATAAATGCGGCATTGCCAATCAGCATTGCCAAACCGAAGGTCCACATTCCTAGAAACGCTCCAATGCCCAAATGCACGGCCACGGCAATCGCCAGCATAATGGGACGCGTAAGTCGAGGCCAAATCAAAGCGCAATAAAAGGTTTCCCAAAATACCGTGATATGTGTCAGCAACGCGACCAGCCACGGAAATTTTGCCAACCAAGTTAAATCAAAAGATTGATATTCAAGATTCGTGAGTGCCAGCAGGATCGCTCTGCCATCCCACCATGCCGGTCCTTGCAATTTGCTGATTCCAGAAAATAAATAAACTACGCACATATGAACTTGAATCAACCGCACGGCGACATTTGCGCCCACACTGGTTTCAATCGGTGTCGATGCCGGTAGCCGTCGTTTTTTTAGCCAGCGATCTACCGAGTAAGCTGCGCCACTTGGGCCGATCATCAAATACAAAGCCAGCATCGCATTCGTGTCATCCAAGCCAAACTGGGCTAACGAAGCGCGGTTGATGTAAGAAATGGTTATCAAAAATGCCAGTACCGATACAGTTCGGCTGCAATAACCAATCGTCAGCAGCGCGAACACAATCAAAGCACCGATGTGAATCGCCCACAGAATTACCGGCGAACCAATCCAATAAAAATGGCTCCATTTCGCCGCTGTATGACCGGGAATCGCGGCAATGGTTTCAGGAGTCAACCACGCATCAGGCCCGAAGAAAGAATCGAGTCCTAGTGTCCACACCAAGTGCGTGTAGAACAGCATCGCGCCGGTCATAATTCGCAACATACCAAGCGTTGCCGGATCCGAAGGTGAAAACCAAAAGCGGTTCCAACCTTCCCAAGCACCTTGGCGCAATTCACGAAAATAACCGGTGATCAGGTTCACGACGGATCTGCCTCAAAGGTATCGGTCCACAGTACTTGATACAGCCGAGGATCAGTCAATTTCTGACCCGCAGCCACTTGCACAGGCACAGGAAGATTGTGTTGCACAAGTTCCAAAGTGACTTTTCGTGCACCGCTCTCATGAATCAAGTGCATGGCGTATGAACGCGCAATTTTGTTAAACACGCTGCGAACATATTGCCAACGCTGTTGATCTTCAGCGGTTGCATCGGGTGGCAACTGAGGCGGGGTGACAAAACCGCCAAGTTTTTCGCTCAACATGAAATGCCGGTGGTAAAACAATCGCGGCCACTGCGAATTTAAATCGGGAAAAGTTCCTTTTTGCTCACTTCCATCAGGCATTTCCAAGCGGTAACGAACAATCCGGCTTGGCCCCGGCTCGGGTGCAAAAAATTGATACCCGTGCCCTAAATAGGCTGCATCGAGATACGGTCCAAACGGACGAACCACTTCTCTCGCCACCGGGCTGGCCCCATCAGGTCCAGACCACGGCGCCGCAATCACGGCCGTCAGATGTAACAGCAAAGCCACGCTAATCAGCACGCGCCAGCGCGTTGCCAATCGGCAGTAGCCGGGCTCAACGTTCGATAAATTCTCGCTAGAATTTGTCATCATTGCAGCTTATCGGAATAGCCTATAGCAAAACGTAACCTCTGCGGGAGATGTAATGATTGTAAGGGATTGAAGGTTAAGACCAACGACTAGAGATCAGAATAACCTAAGACCAAACGAAAAACGCCCTCGCACAGTTTTCACCATGCGAGGGCGCGGGCTCTGTTGTTATCAATCGAGGAAGTAACGCTTAGTGAGCCACGTTCAGCGAGTCACTGCAGCTGTCTGGGCGACTTCTGCTGAGCCGAAGCCAATGTTCAGCTCACGATCTTCGCCACCGATCAGCTTGATGGTTTCTTCCTTGGTCACTTCACGGCCGTCAACATTTGCGACGACTCGCACAGTGTAGTTGGTCCATTCGGCGCCCACAGCAAGCTTCGAAGTGCTGAACTCACGCACTTCGCCAGTCGAGCTGGTTTCGCGGCCCGACAAGTAAACCTTGGCGTCGGCCGGAACTCGCAGGGTTAGCTTCGTCTTGGTCTTTCCACCCTTAGCAACAGGAGCTTCGCTCTTGTCGAAGTTGAAAGCCAATTGAGCTTGTTCGCCCATGCCGAGTGTAACACTCTTGGTTTCGGTCACGGTTTCACCATCGCGAACCATTTCGGCACGCACTTCATAGGTGTACCGATTGCCGGCGCTCAAGCCACGACTGACAAATTGTCGTTGCATGCCTGTGCTGGTTGTTTCGGCACCGTTGACGAAGATTTTCGCTTCGGCAGGTACGTTCACATTCAACATGGCAAGGTTATCGCCACCGAGGCGACGATAGACAGCACCCGGCATTGGAGTCGGAGGCGTGTCAGTATTCGGTGCAGCAGCACCTGGTGCAGGAGCAGCAGGAGCTGGAGCGCCTTGCACAGGGCCATCATAAATCACAGTGCCGCCCGACGATCCGCCCGACGAACCACCGCTGGACCCCCAGCTTCCGCCGCTCGAACCGTAATAGGAAACGTATCCGCCCGAGCTTCCGCCCGACGAACCCCAGCTTCCGCCACTGGATCCACCACTCGAACCCCAGCTTCCGCCGCTGGAGTAGTGAGCACGGTGCCAGCGATGTCCGCCCGAGCTTCCGCCGGACGAACCCCAGCTACCACCACTTGATCCCCAGCTTCCGCCGGACGATCCCCAACTTCCGCCGCTGGAACCCCAGCTACCGCGGTGATGACCGAAGGCGTTCGCCTTGTCGGCATCAAAAGCCACAGCGACGATTCCCATCGCAGCGGCCAACACAAATTTCAAATTCCTTCGTAACATTTGGCTTAACTCCCTGAACGTGTGAAGACAATCGACCTTGGGCTTACAGAGCTTCTCACCCCCAAAACATACAAACCCTAGCATGTAATTCAAGTAGTTTAGGGAACTTTTTCCGCCTGGGTGTTTTGGTTCAAAATGCTGCCAAATTGCGGATTATTAGCGGTTTTTCAGCCAAAATAATGCCGTCTGTAAGGCTCGCATCGCTAAAAGTGGCCTCCGCAAGCTAGAATCAGCCTTCACAAAACGGCTCAAAAGGCTGCTTACAAAACAGAAAGCCTTCCGTTGCATCTGGCCCTCGAATCACCGATTAATCGCTGCCATGGATGGCTCACTCTTACCTCGTCGCTGGCCATGGTCGGTTGTGCTGAGCGCAGCTTTTATTTTTGCGATCGGTGCTGCGGTCTTATTCCGTAGCGAACAACTCACCGAAAGCCCAGGCCGCATGCTGCCGCAGCAGATTGTTTGGGCAGTGCTTGGTGTAGGAATTTGTGGCATCCTCATCGCCGTTGGTTATCGTCGCATCGCCGCATACAGCACGGCAATCTATTTACTTGTGATCGTTGCATTAATCGCGGTTTATCTTTTTCCTCCGGTCAATGGGGCACGTCGCTGGATTCGATTCGGCGGCATCGGCGTTCAGCCATCGGAATTCGCAAAAGTCGCTTATATTTTGGCCCTGGCTCGTTATTCGATGCACCGCAATTTAGCGGCAAGTTTTTCCACATTGCTCATGCCGCTGGTCATGGCTCTGGTGCCAATGCTCTTAATTCTGCGCGAGCCCGATCTGGGTACTTCCCTCGTGTTTTTGCCGGTCATGTTTGCGATGTTGTTAGCCGCCGGCGCTCGCAAGCGAGATCTGGTTCGCCTAACCGTCGCAGGCGTTATTTTACTGCCGCTGCTTTGGAGCCAAATGAGCCGAGAACAGCGGTCTCGCATCACGGCGCTGTGGGAACAAAACGGCCCTCATGAAAAAGCCACGGCCGACGGCTTTCACCTCGATCAAGCCAAGCGAATGTTCGCAGCCGGCGGCATTTGGGGGAGCCTGATTTCCCCTACTAGTGACGACGATTTGCCTCCCTGCCAAGTCCCCGAGCCATTCACCGACTCGGTTTTTTGCGTGCTGGGCGAACGCTATGGATTGGTGGGAGTAAGTATTTTGCTGTTGTTATTTGGCACTTTCATCGGCGGCTGTGCCAAGGTTGCCTCGCTAACTGACGAGCCCTTCGGCCGGCTCCTGGCGGTTGGCGTTGCAGCACTCTTTGCCACCGAAATGCTGGTAAACACCGGCATGATGGCGGGTTTGCTGCCGATTACAGGCCTCTCTTTGCCGTTTGTAAGTTACGGCGGCTCCGGGCTCATCGCCCATCTAACTGCTTTAGGGCTAGTAATTAGCGTTTATTCGCACCTCCACTTCACACGCTTCGCCTAGACGGCTAAAATGGCTGGTTTCCCTAATTTGGAAGCTAGCCAGCAGGGTTTGCACATGCCGAAGATGAAGACACATAAAGGCGTCAAGAAGCGATTTCGTGCCACAGGCAAAAGTAAGCTGAAGCACCGCCGCGCCGGCACCAGCCACTTGAACGGCCGAATGACGCAGAAGCGAACTCGCAACCTGCGAGGCACCGGCGTGTTGCATCAAGCAGATACCAAGCGCCTGCTCGAAGCACTGGCGGGAAATAGTTATTAAAAAATACCTGGTGAATGACAAACGGTGAACGACGAACGGTTCATCGCAAAAAACAGTTTCTCGTTCATCTTTCACAATTCATCGTTCATTGTTTAGGTTGCCATGCGTACTACATCTGCCGTACCTCGTAATCGTGCCAAAAAGCGTTTATTCAAGCGGGTCAAGGGTTTTGTCGGCGGTCGACGAAAGCTGCTGCGAACTGCTACCGAAACGCTCATTCGCTCCGGAGTATCGGCATTTCGAGATCGCCGCCGTCGTCGCCGCGATTTGCGCAGCCTATGGATCATCCGCGTCAATGCTGCCGCTCGCGAACGTGGTTTGCGATACAGCGAATTCATGGGCGGGCTGATCAAAGCCAAAATCGAACTCGATCGCAAATCGCTGTCCGAGATGGCCATCTCCGATCCAGCCGCGTTCGATGTCGTGGCAAATCTCGTCAAGTCGGTCTTAAAGACCAAGTAACCGCTGCCGGTTGCTTGGTCTGTGTTTATTCTGGTTTTGTCTTTGCGTGGACTTGCATCCGCCCGGTAATTTCTGTCGCTCCCGCTCGTGCTGTGGGCGCACTTGCGGCTGCCCGGATACAATCGCGGTTTCTTGAGCCACGATGTTCTCACCCACGCCATTTTCTGACTGATAGGGTAAGAAGTTGAACACCCATTCCACGCCAGCGGGCGCGCCTGCCGATCACTCGGAGACGGCGCCGAAGACGCATCATCCGATCGGTTTTTGGTTCTTCTTTTGGGGCGAGTTTGCCGAACGGTTTTCGTTTTATGGAATGCGAGTCTTGTTGCCGTTGTTCATGACTACGCGGTTGGGAATGTCTGACCAGTTCTCCGGCTCTGTGATGAAGTGGTTTAAGACAAGCATTTACTTTTTGCCGCTGGTTGGTGGTTTTATTGCCGACCGATTTTTGGGCAAGTATTGGACGATCATTGGTTTTTCGGCGCCTTATGTGCTTGGTCATTTTATTTTAGGGATTGAAAAGGAATGGGCACTCTACCTCGGGCTTGTATTATTAGCCGGCGGTAGTGGCGTAATTAAGCCGAACGTCTCGACACTGATGGGGCTTACTTACGATCAAAAGCGCCCTGGCAACGAACGTTTGCGTGCTGCAGCGTTCATGTGGTTTTATTTTTCTGTAAACATCGGGGCTTTCATCTCGCAAGTTGTTTGTCCGATTGTTCGTGGTTCGAAAGATGATCCAAACTACGGACTAGCATTTCAAATTCCTGCGTGGATGATGGTTGCGTCATTGGGTGTTTTTGCACTTGGCAAGCCTTATTATGCAGAGGAAAAAATCGAGCGCCGCCGAATGAGTCTCAGTGAGCTGCTCGATCAACTTATCGAATTACGACCATTATTTGTTATCTTCTTATTTATCATTTCTTTTTGGGTGGTTTACGAACAGAATGACGTGCAATGGATCTTTTTTGTTCGCGATCACGTGAATTTGCCGGTAGTTAATTTTCCTTTATTGGGGATTGAAAACCATCGATTGCAGGCTGATCAGCTTCAAGCGATCAATCCGTTTTTAGTGGTTACCTTCGTACCAATATTCAACATCTTGTTTAAATATTTCGATCCCAACGTTCGTATCTTTACTTCCATGCGAAAGATGCTTGCGGGATTCAGTTTGGCGACTTTGGGAGTTGGCTTGATGGCGGCTGCTGGGCAGTTAGCTGCTGCCACCGAGGCAAAAGTGTCCATAGCTTGGTACATCTGTGCCTTCACGTCTTTAACGCTGGGCGAAATTTTGATTTATGGAACCGGTTTGGAAATGGCTTATGCCTATGCCCCGCCACGAATGAAAAGCTTTGTGACGGCTTGTTTTTTACTTACCGCGGCCTTGGCGAGCTTTGTCAAGTCAG
>CAZIGP010000090.1:0-9611 GCA_964538425.1 uncultured Pirellulales bacterium
GATTTCAGAAATTGATAGAGCGCGTGCGGTTTGTCGCCGTTGACTTCAATTTTGGCGAACATGGGAAAAGTTACGTTGTACTTCGTCGAGCAGAATTGCTGAATTTCGGCTTCGTCGCCCGGCTCTTGATGACCGAACTGATCGCAGGGAAACCCCAGGACGCTGAAGCCACGGTCTTTATATTTTTGATAGAGCGCTTCTAGCCCTGTGTATTGTGGCGTGAACCCGCACTTACTGGCAACATTGACGATGAGCAGCACTTGGCCGCGATAATCGGCGAGCGATTGTGGGCGATTATCAATTGTGGTGACGGGGATATCGTAGAGGGTCATGCTATAGAGTTTACTACTCAACCGGGTTTTAGACAAAGCCGGGCATGAGATTAGCCAACTTTGGTTGTGCTGCGCGACCCGGGGTTAATGGGACCCTTTCTGGATCGTGATTTTCATCCATCTCCCGCTGTGCTGCGTAGTGTAAAGCGTTCCTGTACCGTGGCTAGCCAGTCGAGGGTTGGCCACGCATAGGGTCGGAATTTTTCTAGGCGCCCTTCTTCTTCGTTATGGAAGAAAGCGACGTGGGGGCCTAGGCGGCTGGCGATGGGAGAATCGATGAGGTGGCTGCTGTCGTTGGCGCTCATTTGGAAGAGTATACGGAGGCCGAATTCGCGGAGCAACTGTCGATCGAATGAGCGAGTCACAGCAGTGAGTGAATCGCACCAGACGATCGTATAAACGCCAACTGCTGGGCCGTCTCGCAAAATATTGGAGAGCAATTTTGCGGGGCTAGGTGGTTTTTCTTCACCGCTGAATGAAAAGCCCATATCATTTTCGTCGCGGCGTAAATCGCGGAAGCGACCGAGATCGTTAATGAATAAATAGATGGCGGGATCGGTGTGCTGCTCTTTGGATTGCCGCTCTTCGACTTGCTTGGCAATTTCGGCCATGAGGGCCGGCAGATCGCGCCGGCCGCCGGCATGAATTTCGTGCGGCAAAATGCCTGAAAAGGCCGACAACCCACTACGGAAATCAGCAAGCGGTTCGCCGAGCGGAACGTCGGTTGGTCTGTCGTGCTCTAAAATATAAAACTTTGCTGGGCTGCCAGCGGCAAACGTTGCTGCGCCTTCGGCTCCGCTGATGGTTGGCCTGTGCTGTGCAGCTAAGCTGATCATCGATGCGGCAAGCATGCCGAGCACTGATTCTTCACGCTGACCGACAACGAGCAAATTGCTGCCACTTTGTGGACGCAGCACCGCGGCCGTGGGATCTTTGATCGCAATGGCGTCGCCAAGCCAAGCATGGATTGGCGTGGATTGCATCGGCCAATCTTGCGCTCGCAGCATTTCGGAAAGTGCGCGATTGCGAGTTAAATCGGATGGGACGTTGCCCTCGAACACAATCGGCGGCACGGGTACGTTGATCTTGCCCTCTACCACTTGTTTGTCGGCCAATTCGCGCAACTCTTGCAAATAATTTTCGCGACGATCGTCTGAAAGCCATACCACTTGGAATGGATGATTACCTTGCACCAAGCCGTTGGCGTCGTTGTAAATCGCTTCGCCGGGACGCGAGAGCAGCCGTGCGGCCGAGTTTTCTTCGCTTAAAATCAAATGGGCATCCGACTCGCTGCATTGCAGCGCGATGCGCAGCTTGTCGTCGTCGGTAAATAGCTCTTGGAATTCGTCGACCACAAGCAGCAGCCGCGGCATCGAACGGTGACCGGCCGCTTCTCGGTAGCCTGCGAGGTCTTGCACACCGGCATCGCGGAATAAATCACCGCGGCGTTTGAGTTCCGCATCAAGCTTTTCCAGTACGCTTAGGCCGAATTCGCGTTCGCTTTCGATGGCAATCACTCGTGCATGCGGTAAAGAATGCGTCGCGTAGGTTTTGAATTCAACGCCTTTTTTGAAGTCGATTAAATACAACTCTAACTGGTCGGGGCTGTACATCAGCGCGGCATTCGTCACCATCGCATGAAGCAATGTCGATTTGCCCGAACCGGTTTTGCCGGCGATCAGCACATGCTGCGAGGTACCTTGGCCGATATTCAAATATTGCAGCTTGGTCGCACCGGCTCGACCGAGCGGTACACGGAAGTTCTTGGCTGTGTCGCCTTCCCAGTATTTTTCTTTTTGCGGAGCGACGTAATCGAAGGGGACTTCCACTCGCTTGGCTTCTTTCGCCCCACGACCAACGACATGCACCAGCCGCGTAAACTGTTCTTCAGTCGGCGGTTTATCGAGTTGCAGTGAATACGCTTGCAATCCTTGGTCTTGCCACACAAATCGCTGACCGTTCCATGCTAAAGTCACGGCATTGCGTTCCAAATCTTTCATGTCGAAACGCGGAGGCAGCGGCTGATTGACATCATTGATGACCAACGTGTACACGCCGCAGCGAGCGCCGGTTGTGGCAATGCTTGTTAGCCGCCGCGCCGCATTTTCGGTGAAGTTGACCGGATAATTTGCCACCACCAGCACGCGGAACGGTTCGGCAACTTCGCCAGCAAAGGCGTTGTACTCGTCGATCGATTTGAATTCATTGCGCAGATACTTTTGGATTACGTTTTCCATCTGCTCGGTCAAGTCGGCCAATCGCTGCTCGATTTGCTGCGGCTCGGTCCAAATGCGGTTGGTAACCAATTGTTCGTCGTAATCCGCGAGGTGCATGAAGCCGGCAAAGTTTTCGCCGAGGCCGACGGGGTCGATAATCGTGAACCGCACTTTGCCGGGTGGAATTGTCGTGAGCATTCGCAGCATGAGCGACTGCACGGCGGCGATCGCATGCCGTCGGCCTTCGCCCGCTGCTTTGATAAGCAATGAGGAGTTCTTGGGAAACGGCAACCAAGCCGGCATCACAAATTTATTCGGCAGAATTCCGTTGAGCCGCTCATCGGCCGAAATGCCGGCAGGAATCGTGCTCAAATCAACTTGATAGGCTCCAAACTGCAGTGCGGGAGGCGGCACACTTGGCGGTTGCCAGGTGTTCCACTGCGGATTCTGCCACGCCGGGAAATAACGGTCGCTTTCGCGATGGTGTTCTTCGATTATCTGGCGAATTTGCTGCGTTGAATTGCGCCAAGCCGTCGAAAGCGAATTCCAAGCATCGTCGCGTTCTTGCTGAATTGTTGCCGTGGTATTCTTGAAATCGTCTTGTGCCGCGTGAAGCGATGCTTGATAACACTCCCGAATTGCTTCGAGCTTTGGAGGATAATGGGCATGGGCATCTGCCACTGCAGCATCGCGCGAGCGAATTAATTCTGCGGTGTGTTCTTGCTGCTTCCGCTGGGCAGATTCTACGGCCGCATCGCGCTGAACCGCTGCGGCGGCCGTCGTGGTTTCAAATTTTTCCTTGGCGGCTTTAAGTTCGTTGTCGCGGCGCTCGACAATTCGTTTGGATTCGGCTGCGCAGCGCTGTTTCGATTGTTCCAAAGCTGCCCGACGATAATCCCGCGCTGTTAGCAAAGTTGAATATAAGTTTTCATAAAGGGGTGTGATCGTCTCCGTCGCTTTTCGATACAAAAGAATTCCACCGGCAATGCTGACAACTGTTGTGACGATACCGCCGACGATCAGCCACGTCCAACTGGTCCAATTCTGCGTGCCAAAAATCAAGTAACTTACGCCGCAAAAAACCGCGGCCAACAGCATTACCAACCCAAACGGCTTTCCGCCCACAAGCATGCGTGGTGCCAGGGGGAGATTGAGCGCTCGCAATTGATCGTGCGCTTGTTGCACGCTTTCATGCAACTTGATCATGGCGCCATCGATGGCTGGTGTTTGGCCGATGGGTGCTTCGGGCGTCAGTCGTTGCAATTTGGCGTGCCGATAGTCGGCTAACTGCCGGTTGGCATGGGTGAGGGCTTGCACTAAGGTTATCCAAAGTGCTTCGATTTGTTTCTCTTCTTGATCACGTTGTAACTTTGGAGCATTTTGAGTCGCTTCGAAGACGGTATTCGCCTCCCAAATTTCTTCAGCCAACTTTTTCTTTGCGCGGCGCTCGGTTTTTACATATTCTGTCCCGAATTTCTGGGTCGCGTGACGCAATTCATTTTCGGCTTCTGAAAGTCGCGTTTCGCATTGCATATTGGCGCCAGCCACAACGGCGTCGTATTCGCGCTGAGTATTGTCACGGTCTAATTGAAACTTGCTAATCGCTGCTTGACGTGCGTCGCTCAGTTCTCGCTTAGCCTTTTCAGAGGCTGAATCAAACTCGGCGCGCGTTTGTCCCTCGGCCGTCTCGCGCTCAAACGCCAGCGAGTGCAATCGCGCCAGTAGTTCTCGTTGAGTGTCGGGAGTGAGGGACATGCCAGCAGCGGGTTCAGGGTTCGGGGTTCAGAAAATCAAAAAGGAGTTTAAGCGATCGAGTTGTAAATCTTGACGTTTATTCACAGTCTCTTTCTGCTTTCGCTAAAATTTCTGCTAATCGACCAATTGCTTCCAAGGTTGCTGCAATTTGTGGTTCCAGCGGGTCGAGATACGTTTCTTCAAACCGTTTTCGATTCGCGTCGTGCCAATGTTCTTTGGTGTCTTCCCAATGGACACGCATCGTTTTATAAGCCGAAGCAATCTTTGCAGTACCGGATGTGAGGTCGGCGATTTTCATGATAAGCCAATATTTATTTCGCCCCTTTGGGACTTTGACTGATTTTGGATTTTTCAATGACCCAGGCCTGCGGCCTGGGCTGACCTAGGCTGGCCCGTTGGGCCACCATTGACCGATGGCTGTTCTGTCTCGTCGGCTTCGTTTTCCTGTACCGGCTGCGCCATCGATTTCTCTCCTGTCAGTTCTTCCCATGGAATCGCCGTTGGCGCTTCAACCGCCGCATAAAGCTCTAAAGCCGCTGACATGCGCTGGAGAACGGCCATTGCTCGGGGGATATCGCCATCGAGCATCGACATCAACTGCTGCACTGGGCCTCGAAATTCGTCTACAGCTCGGGGTGCAGCCATGCTCCAGCGCCGCACCGCTTCCATTTTTTGCTCGGAATGTTCCAGCCGGCGTTTGGCTAAATCGACTTGCTTTTTTTCCTCAATGCAGGAAGGGACATAATTATCGACGCGTTTGAACGTGCGAGCATTCACCAATTCGTCTTTGGCTCTAGCCAGCAAGTCGGAGCTGCGGCGTGCTTCTGTCTTCCAATGCGTTGCTCGATCTTGCGAAATCCAATCCAGTGCTCGTTGCGATTCCATTTCCAAATCGATCAGCGCCTGTCGCACCATCACCGCAAAGTTTGCCAACGCGACTCGGAAGTCGTCGAGTGCGGCAACGTTAGTTACACGGGCTTCGGCCATGATTGATTGTGCAATGGAAAATTTACCGCTTCTGGTCCAGTTTGGCCCGCGGAACCTATTACCTCTGTTGCAAATACTCTTCGATTTTCTCGACTTTGCGAAGCAAATAGGGAACGTACTCATTTGTCGATTCGACAAATCGCGCCATCATGCGCATTTGTTGTTCGAATTCTTCAACGAATTTACGATGTTCCTGATCACGCCATGTACTGCTTAATGTATTAAGCTGTCAGCATTTCACCGCTGAAGCGTTTTAAATGTTGGACAAAATGGCGCAGATCACCAGGATCGACAATGGCTTGAGACATACGGGACACTCACTTCAAGTGACCGACCGATCAGATATTAAAGCGCAAGAACCAAAGCATGCGGCAACGGCTTTGCTTCGCTAGCGACAGGAATGATAAATCGCCCCGGTTCCGGACGGGATTTGCGTCTTCAATCTCCATCATATCGTTTCTGCGCCGCGAAGCGCACTAAAATACGTCCTTTTCCCAATTTTTTGACGGTAGAATGGGTGGTTCCTTCTATACAGTTGGGCTCAAAACTCGCCTTGTTCGTCGGGTCGCCCTTGGCTACACTTTCGCCCCCCGCAAGCCTCAGGGACGGATAAGAATCGGTTTTTGCGGGCCTTTTCCCGATAAGTTCCCGTCAGAATACTGCCAGGATTGCTCTGTCTTAAGCGGTTCTAAGCCACTGTTTCGATATTGCAACCTCCGCCACTGCACGGGTTTATTCACTTTTCCAAGAGTTGTAATCCTGTTTTGAGCTTTTAGAATGGAATGTTCAGGGTTCGGCAGTCGCTAGCCAAGGAAGGCAAAACGATGAAAGCTACGGTATTTGGGTTGTTTGGTGGAACGGTGATCGCGTTCGTTTTTTGGTCGATTGTTGGCCGCATCGAACCAGTCGCCGCTCAAGCAAGCGCTTACCAGCCGTCGGCTGAGTTGATGGCCATGAGTATGCCGATCGAGCACGATCGGCAGCCGATGCAGCAGATTACGGTTATTGATCCCCGAACCCGTGCGATGAGCGTTTATCATGTCGAAAGCAAGACAGGCGCCATCACGCTGAAAAGCGTACGGAACATCGAATTCGATTTGCAAATGACTGAATATAACGCCGCTAGCCCATTGCCCAGCGAAATCCGGGCAACGATGCAACGGCGGTAAAAAGTGTTTACGGGTCTGTGTTTCTAGGTGTCTGCTTTAGACACTCAGATACCCAGCCCCTTAGACGCTCAGACCTTAATACCCCATTTCCGGCGAATGGAATCGCCTCCAAAAGTGATTGGTTTGGTGGAGGCAAATATGGCACGAAAACTTATCGATCAAGACGAAGCCGCCCGCATCTTGGGCGTTACTCCCGAAGAAGTCGGCTCACTGCGCGACCGGAAGAAACTATTTCCCTATCGCGACGGTGACCAATGGAAGTTTAAACAAGAAGATGTCGAACGGCTGCGCGACGATATGCAGGCTGAGAAATCCGACACCGGTGTATCATGGGAAAACACCGCAGAGGCCGATACCGGCGACTCCGAAGAAATAGAATTGCAAATGAGCGACGATCTGGATTCGATTTTGCTCAGCGAGATTGAACTCGGCAAATCAGGGTCCGAAGGTCCTAGCACGATTATTGGCAAACACGATAAAGGCGCGGTTTCTGAAGAAGATGATTTCAACATCATCACGGACAAACCAGCCGCTAATGCACCCGATGCTGGTGATGTAACGCTGGCCAGCAGTTCTGGGCTCAGTTTTGGCACGGGTACCGGTTCTGGATTGGGCGATTCCGGACTGAGTCTGGGCGGCAGTGACGTGCAATTGGCCGCCACGGGATCGGAAGTCAGCAAACAGCCTGGCAGCAGCGATAAGCTTTTTGGTTCCGATGCACTCAAGCTTTCTGACGATGAATTGTCGTTGGTTGCACCCGCGAAGGCACCGGGAGATTCGTCGAAAAAAGGACCGGGATCATCGATTGTCAAACTAGACGATGAAGATTCCGAATCGGCGCTCGGCGCTACCAGCGACGTGACGCTCAGTCCGACCGATAGCGGTATTCAATTGATTAGCGCTTCCGACAGCGGCCTGTCGCTTGATGAGCCCGTTGAATTAGGAAGCTCTGCCAAGAAACTTTTGGAATTGAGCGACGAAGACGTCATTTCGCTTGAAGAAGCCCCGGCAGGATCGAGCGTTGCCATGGCTGGCGAAAAAGCGGATGACGAATTTTTATTGACGGCCGTCGACGAAGGGATCGGCGATGAATCCGACAGCGGGTCGCAAGTGATTGCTCTCGATGCGGAAGAAGAGCTCAGTTCGGGCATGTTTGCACCTGTCGCTCAAACCACAAGCATGTTGGAAGAAGAGCCCTCCGCTGCATTAGGTGCGCCTACGATGGCAGCCGCCTCACCCTTGATGGGTGGCGCACCGGCGGGCAGCGCTGTGGCCGCTGAAGCACCATTTACTACCTTGAATGTTTTAGCTCTGTCGATGTGCGTCGTGTTGCTTTTACTGTGCGGCATGATGGCCTACGACCTGATGCGAAACATGTGGAGTTGGGACGGACCTTACACCGTAAATAGTTCTATTTTGGAATCATTTGGAAGCTGGTTGGGAAAATAGCTCGCATGGAGGAGGCGAATTCCTTCGTCGACTTATGTTGTGAGCCGGTTGGCGAAAGGATTCGCCTCCTACAAACTAGTTTTTCCGTTCGAAAGGAGTCGAACGATGCGATCTTTATCGATTTATTCAGGGATGATTTGCGGCATGGTCTGCTGCATCATTGCCTGTGGCTGCATGGTGCCGAAGAACAGGCTTACGGCATCTGAATCTCTCAACAAGATGCTCGCGGAGCAAAACCAGGCACAAATTGCTCAGATCGAAAATATGAGCACGCATAGCCGCACGCTGGAAGACAAATTGATCCGTGCCGAAGAGCAAATTGCCACCATCGACAAACAGTGGCGTGAAGACCGTCAACGGTTGGTGGCATTCGAAGACGAGCTCACAGATGGCCGGGGACGCAAATTGCCGCCAGGCATCAGTACGCAATTGGCACAGCTATCGCGTCGCTATCCAGGCATTGAATTCGATACCGTCACCGGTGCGGCAAAACTTGATTCCGACGTGCTATTCGATAGCGCCGATGCAAATCTGAAAGAAGATGCTCAAGAAGTGCTCGCCGAATTTGCACAAATCCTGCGTTCGCCAGAAGCACGTGATTTGAAACTGATGGTTGTGGGCCATACGGACAGTTTGAAAATTGCCCGGCGCGGCGATCGCGAGAAATTTCCAGATAATTTCCATCTTAGCTCGGCTCGCGCACTCTCGGTCGCTCATTTCCTAACAAAACAAGGTGTGGAAGAAAACCAAGTTGGCGTTTCTGGTTTTGGCGGACACCAACCGATTGCCTCCAACGCCACTGCCGAAGAACGTCGCCTTAACCGTCGTGTGGAAATCTTCGTGCTGCCGCCCGAGGCGCCTGTGGTAGGTTGGACGGAAACGACGACGAGTTTGTACTAATTCTGCTTGAAGAGAAAGTCAAAAAAAGATGGCGTTAAATTCTTTGGCTAAATCATCGTGATTCTGCCGTCGAAGAACCTAGGGGTTCAATTGCCGTTACGTGCAGCAAGGAGCATATCTTGAACTCCGCCGGTACGCCCTCGTCGGTTTCGTCGGTACCGACAAGCATATCAGACCGCGTTAGCATGGCCATTTCTGGATGGCGCACGTCGTAAGACGCTCCACTCGACATAATAAGACGGAACGGCTTAAAAGGTCGCTGGGACAAAAGCTCTCGAAATGTTTGCACAGTCATAACACAAGTTTACGCTTGAAATTAACTAGTGTCTATCGCCAAAAGAGGGGCATGGCAGTAAATCGAATGAAAGCTATCCAGATCGCACCTTTCCGTGCCGATCCACGTCGCAGCCGCATTGTGGGCAGGTCCAGCCGCCCCAAAGAATTTGAGTGATGCTTCTCGCACCGAGTTTTTTGTCACCCAATTTTTGGCCACAGCGAGGACACGGCTTCTCTCGCATTTTTTTATTAAGCCAAAAAACATAAATTGCCGCGACGCTCGCGCCGATGATGCCACCAACAATTCCACCCGTAATGGCAGGAGTCAAAAAATCCATGATTGTTCTCCAGGTAGATGTTCTGGACAAAACTACCTATCGGCGAGCGGGCAATTAACCCATGCTAATGATTGTAATCTTCAACAACAGATAATTGGCCATCTTTAGAAGCAATTCGATAAGATTTATCCGCTTCAAATGTTGCAGTGATATTGACGTCCGCTTCGTTTGAATTAAGAGGACCCTCAC
>CAZIGP010000090.1:9621-10511 GCA_964538425.1 uncultured Pirellulales bacterium
CTCACGGCGCAACGTGATTGAACGAACTCCAGGTGGAACCATAGCGTACGGAACCATCGTCGCAACTTTTCCGCTCTGGCGTTCAACGGGCTCGCCATCGACTTTCACGACGTTGTAACCAGAATCCATTTCAGGTCGTAATGAAACATCATTGATCAACGCCCGTGGCTTCTGCTGCTGAACGCAGCCAACTGCAATCAACGCAAAAATGATGAGAATCGTCGCTTTTTTCATGGTTAACTCATTGCCTGAAAAATGCCATTGCTGGATTGGCTATCACTCAATCGCTCCAAAAGTATAATCTCGTACTGTCCTGAGTGTCACGAGAAGTTTGTCGCCTGTTTAGTGGCCGAATTCGCAGAAATTTCGTCGATCCCGCGACCCGTCGGCACGACTTATCGTCCAGGCCGCCGCTGAAGTATAATCTCATCGTTGTAGCGTGCCGTGTCGGCAAATGGACTGGTTTCCTACGATTCGGTTCAATTTAATTTAGCATGGACATTCCTCAACTTCGTCATTACCTCGATCATCCTCAGGAAGCTGCTAAATGGCTTCGTGGCTGGGGGATCGATGACGTTGATCGCGCGCATGCGGCACTTGTGCGAATGGCTGTGTCGGGCGTCACGCTCGATTTGCTCGCTAGCATTTGTGAACAGTTTGCTGAGCATTTGCCACGCGTCAGTGATGCTGACATGGCATTGAATAACTTTGATCGCTTTGCCGCCACCGCGCGTAATCCGCTATCGATGGCTTCTCTTTTTGAGCGTGATCGAGAAGCGTTGCCGATCCTGCTTCAAATATTTTCAACAAGTCAATATCTCAGCGATTTACTAATCACTGATTCTGAAGCCTATGACTTGTTGCGCCTTACCGAAGGTCAACCTGTTGCT
>CAZIGP010000091.1:0-10360 GCA_964538425.1 uncultured Pirellulales bacterium
CCCGCCGACCGACGCCGCAAATCGTCACCGACGGCGTGGAACTCGTCCGGCAATTCACGCCGCAACTCTTCGCCATCGAATCCAACCAGTTCCAATCACTCTTAGGGTTCGAGTTCGCTCGAGAGCTCGATCGCCAAGGCTTCGTCGGCATGGTGCCATGCACGCTCGAAAACCAATTTGCCAAATGCGTCCGCATCCGCCGCCTCGGGCCGCTCTTAGCCAACGGCAAATTCAAATTCAAAACCGCTTCCCCCGGCACGCGCATGCTCGTCGAACAACTCCAAGAATTCCCCATCGCCAAACACGACGACGGCCCCGACGCCCTAGAAATGGCCCTCCGCCTCGCCGAAGGGTTGATCCAGCCCACCCCCAACGACGGCCTAGGAAACCGTTTAATTTAAATATCCAGTACAACATTTAAGCAACTCTGTTATCTCTGCCTTTTTCGTGTTTTCGTACTTTCGTGTTTTCGTGATTAAATCTGCAGCGTTTGAATAATTCCATCGCATAAAATTCGCTTCACGACCAACGTGGGTGAATTGAAATTCATTAACAACCCGATCCGTAAGCGTGTTGCTTTGAGATACGATCTGACTTGAGCGAAATGGATGTCTTCAAGAGCCTTAACTGCTTTTAATTCAACAATAATTTCGCGATCGACAATCAAATCACAACGATGTAATCCAACTTCCACACCTTCAAAAATAATCGGGACATCCTTTTGATATTCAAAATAAAAACCAGCTTTGGAAAGAGCTACTTTCATTGCATTCTCGTAAACTGATTCCAAAAACCCAGGTCCGAGCGTTCGATGAACATTAACCGCCACCTCAATTACTTTCCCTGACAAGGTTTCAAACTCATATCCCATAATGCCCCCCATAATGAATTAAAAAGAAATAAATCCCGAAAGAACGAAAAACAGAAAATGCAAACCAAAAAGACAAACAGAAAGCCCAATCAACTCCACTCCAAATCTTTCTTGCTCTTTTCGTGTTTTCGTACTTTCGTGTTTTCGTGATTAAATCTGCAGCACTTACTGTACTTATTAGCAACTATTATCTCGGTCTTTTTCACATTTTCCATACTTTTAATATTTGGCGATATCTTTTAGTCGCTTGACGTTTTCACCCCCCGAACCGAAAATTTAGAATCCTCCCATAACTCACCAAACGCAATCCCACCTCAATGTCAATTTTCATGCCTGCGCTTCACATACGAACGATCTTTCTCGCCACATCCACTTTGGCCATTGGCTGCTGGTCAGCCATTGCCGCCGAAAAAGATACCACCAACAAAAATACCGAAGCGGCGGCCGAGTCGCGGCTCTCTTCATCGGTTAACTTGCTAGCTTCAGACGAATTCGAAGGACGAGGGCTCGACACGAAAGGCATCGACAAAGCCGCCGATTATATTGCCGAGCAGTTTCGCTTATTGGGTTTGAAAACAGAGCTGTATAACGGCACCCCTTTCCAAAAGTTCACCGTCACCACGAATTCGCAGCTTGGCCCAAAGGACGAAAATATCTTGGCCATCGTCGGCCCCAAAGAAAAAACCGCTGAACAAAAATCATCCGCCGAATTGAAACTGAACGAAGATTTCTCACCACTGGCCGTCGGAAGTTCAGCCAAGTTTGATTTGCCTTTAGTCTTCGCCGGCTATGGCATCACGGCTCCGAAACTCAACTACGACGACTACGCCGGCATCGATGCCAAAGGCAAAGCCGTGATCGTATTACGTCACGAACCACAACAAAACAATCCGCATAGCGCCTTCGACGGCACGGCCGATTCGCAATTCGCGCCGATCGCGCGCAAAGTTTCGAATGCTTACGAACACGGCGCTGAAGCAGTCCTGCTAGTAACCGATGACGTTGAAATCAACAAACGAGTAACTGCTGACCAAAAACGATTACAACAAACGATCGATGAGCTGAACAAACTGGATGCCGAATTCAAGCAAAATAAATCACCTACCAAACAACAAACCAAAGAGCATCTCGAAAAAGTTGAAGAACTGGCCAAAGACATCCACAAACGAGCTCAATCCACGATCGGTGAATTCGATCCACTCTTGACATTCAATCGCGGTGGCGATGCGGCCGAAGGACGACGAATCCCTGTCATCCATATCCGGCGTGCTGCCATCGAACCGGCGATCAAAGCCGCACTCGGAACCGATTTGGCCACCCTCGAAAAACAAATCGATCAAGATGCCAAACCTCGCAGCGGCGAATTAACCGGCTGGAAAGCCGTTGGCGAGTCCAGCATCGAACGTGTCGAAGCCGAAACGAAAAACGTCGTCGGCATCCTGGAAGGCGACGGCCCCCACGCCGAAGAAACAATCGTCATTGGCGCACACTACGACCATCTCGGCCGCGGCACGTCGAACTCGCTCGCCCCCGGTTCTAGCGAAATTCACAATGGTGCTGACGACAATGCCTCCGGAGTGGCTGCCCTCCTTGAAGTCGCCCGCCAATTGGCCTCGCAAGAAAAAAAGCTGCCCAGAAGAATCGTGTTCATCGCGTTCACCGGTGAAGAGCGAGGGCTGCTTGGCAGTGCCCGCTACGTGCGTGATCCAATCGTACCCCTCAATAAAACCATCGCCATGCTGAACATGGACATGGTCGGTCGGCTCGATGATGACAAGTTAATTATTTATGGAACGGGCACGGCGGCCGAATGGCAAGACTTAATCGACGATTTGAACGAAAAGTTTGCCTTCAAAATCACGCGCCATCCCGAAGGTTTCGGCCCCAGTGATCATTCGTCGTTCTATGCCAAAGAAATTCCCGTCCTGCATTTCTTCACCGGCACACACAAAGATTATCACCGGCCGACCGATGACATCGAAAAAATCAACGTCCCAGGCATGCGACGCATCGCCGAAATGGTGGCCGAAACGGCAATCAAAGTGGCGGAAGAAGAAAGCAAGCTGACCTACAAAGAAGCGCAAGGAAAACCTCAAATTGCCAAAGGAGGAGATCGCCCTTACTTCGGCAGCATTCCCGATTTTTCACAAGATCAGCCCGGCTACGCACTCATGGGCGTTAGCAAAGACAGCCCGGCAGAAAAAGCCGGGCTCGCCAGTGGCGACATCATTTTGCAAGTCGGCGATAGCCGCATCGGCAATTTGGAAGATTTCGATAGTGCCTTGCGAAAGTTCAAATCCGGCGATCGAGTGAAAGTCACCGTCAAGCGCGGCGAAGCAACCAAACAATTCGAAGTAACGCTCGATCCGCCGCGATAGCTGCCCCTTCGCTTAAAGCGGCAATCCAAGCGATGCCAATCGGCGGACGGTTGCTTCATAAGTGGTGTGCTGAATACCGACGATTCCCAGCGTGCTCGCGACTTCCACGAGCATCGCGCGATCATCGAGGTAAGCCACCTGCTCCGGCTCGAGCATCGCCACATCCAGAGCTAGGTTGTAGATATCCGTATCTGGCTTGCGCAAATGCACAAAGCTGGAAACGATAAAAAAGTCGACGAACGATTTCAAATCGAATCGTGCCACACGATCGTACATCAGCTCGCGCCCTTCGTTGCTCACCACAGCGATTTTTAAACCATGCTTGGCTTTGAGCTTGGTGAACAATTCGATCATGCCCGGCAGCGGTTTCGCTTGCTGGTAAACATATTGCTTGAAATCGTCACGGCTAAAATCGCGCGGCTGATAAAAAACTGTGCGGTCAAGAAACGTGTCAAACGTAATCTTGCCCACTTCGTAAGTATCAAACGTGAGATGGTGCCTGCCTTCCAGTTCATCAAAATCCAGCTTGAAATGCTCCGCCACCTGATGACGAACATTGCGATCCCAACCGTTGGTGAGCATCACCCCGCCAACATCCAGAAACAATGCACGAATCACAGTTGACATGACAAATCCTTTTTAATTGCAACTCGGTCTAGGGGAATTCGCCAGAATTCCGCAATCCCACCAATAATGCCCCATCAACTCAATTCGACGATCCGGCACCTTCCGCCACACAGTAAAGTGTGCTGCCGGTGCGAATCAACAACCTGCCGTCAACCACAGCCGCCCCGTATTGCTTTACGCCGTCGAATTGCTTCGCCAGCCGTTCTCCGTTGGCATCTTTCGTCTCGACTTTATTGGCTGAATCAACTTGAGTTTTATCAGGGTCCCACAACTGGTTTTCAGCAAGCACTTCAAACTTCGGCCCTGCCGCGATTACCGTTGTCGTACCACTTTTGCCAAAGAAATAAACGCGCTCGCCAATCCCGATCGGTGTTGCCCAACACGACTGTTTCGTACGCTCGGCAAACTTTTGCTCGCCCGTTTCAATGTCGAACCCGTAAATGACCCCCACACTGTTGATCCAATATGCGATGCCACGATAAACAATCGGCGAACCAAATCCTGGATACGTCTTTTCGTTCCGCCACAACACTCGTGGTGTTGGTTTGCCGTCGGTCAATTCAACCACCATGGCAAAGTTTGATTTCTTCGCACCGGCCGCCCCTTCGCCATTCACACCAGGTGATGAACCAACAATAAAATGATTTTTCGAGAAAACATTTGGGGTGGTCACCGTGTTACCAACCACTTCATCAAACGACCACAGCAACTTACCCGTCCTCGGATCATACCCGTCGATGGTGCCGTCCGAACTACAAACCAACTGAGACTCATTCCCGACAGTAATCAATACCGGAGAAGTCCAACTCGCACGGCTTTTACGATCTTCCTTCCAAACCTGATGACCATCGTTTTTGGCAAGCGCAATCAAATAACTAGGACCGCCATCATCGTCGATCAATACAATCATCGACTCGCCGAACAGCAACGGCGACGCACCGAGGCAAAAACGGTTTTTCGGTTCGCCAAACTCCTTAGTCAGCGATTTTTCCCAGCGTACTTCTCCTGCGTGAGAAAGCCCTACCACATCGCCGCTTTCGAAATAAACATACAGCCCGGTTTCATCGACCACCGGAGTGGGAGCCGCTTGGCTATGCAATATATCTCGCTTGGCCTGCGACGAAGCCGTGAAAGATTTCGTCCAACGTGGTTTGCCGGTGACAAGATCGATCGCCGTAATGTGGTTGGTTTCCTTCATCGGGCCATCGACCGTCGTAACGTACGCCGTACCGTTCCACACCACGGGAGAAGATTGGCCGTAGCCTGTCAGTTCACACTTCCAGGCAATGTTTTCCTCCGGCGACCACTTGAGCGGAATGTTCTTGGCATCATCAGCCGCAATGCCGCCCCCCAGAAAACCAGGCCAACGATCCAGCGATTCCGCCGCAGCAAAACTTGCGGTAAGAAAGATAAAAAACCATGCGCAATAACGCATCGAACATCTCCGATTCGTGCAGGTAAAAAACGATCCGCCTGGAAATGTTCTAGCCAATTGACGGATAGAGGCAAGCCCAAGCTGCAATTACTTGGCCGCCGCCGGTTCTTTCGGCACAATGCGCCCGGCACTCAACTCTTGTTTCCACCGGTTGACAGGCCCACGACGATTAACGGCCAGTTTTTCTTGCGGCATGTAATTGAAATGCTTGTCCGTAATCTCACGCAAATTCGTAATCGCAAGCACACGAAAATCCAGGCTTTCGTGATCAAGATAATTGACCAGTTCAGCAGCAGCCCCCCCGGTCGTCAATTGCTCTTTCGTGTAACCGCCGAGCATGCGGTACAGCTCTTGACCGTTCGTTTGACCGCGTCGCTGTTCATAAGCCTGTCGCAATTTAACCGCCGTAGCAGGACCGCGAGCTAATGCATTTCTTGCCGTCGCAACCAAATATCCCCAATAGGCTTTGTTATGTTCATCATTTAACCCATCGATCATCGGATCGAATTGATCGATTAACGCCAGACATTCAGCAACCAGCAACCGATTTTCCAATCGTTGGCTTTCGCCGAATTCGCGCAAAACTTGGAGCAAGCTGCGCTTTTCATCAGAAAGTTCATCCGCCAACCTCGGCGAGGCAGAACCGATGGAAGGTGGCGTAAAAGTCTCATGCTCGATCCACGGCGGCAGCGAAGCCGCGGCCACAGGCACGCCGGCTTGTTGGGTATCAAGCGGATGCGGGATAATCGGCAAACGTTGCGATGCAGTAAGCTTGACGGCTTCACCGCCAGCAGGTGTCCATTCCAATTGACCTTGAGCATCATAAATTTCGACGACCGTCAGCGGCTCCGTTTTTTCCGGATCGACGCCAATCGGATTGAATAACCGCACATCCAGCCCCAGCGTAGCATCGGCATCCACAAAGGTGACAACCCCGGTGGCTGGCCCAAGTTCTAATCGCAACTGCGCGCCGGCCTGACCAGTTGTCATCGCCACGCAGCGGCCAAACATCAATTTCAACCCAGGAATGCCCGAGCTATCAGCAGCCAAAAGTTCAACCATCGTTTCGGAAGACAGTTGCAACGTCAGCCCGGAGGTAAGTGCGATCGTCGGCCGATACGTCGGCAACACGAGTAATTTGTCTCCCGCCGCTAGCGGAGCGCCCGGCGGAATTCGATCCCAATTGCCCGAGTTAGTATTAAGCCGCAACAACACCACGCCTTTGTTAGGAATAAATCGACCAAGCGGCAAGTCGATGGCAGAAGGCATCGGTTCCGGAGGAACGTTCCCCTCCGGCATCGGTGCCGGTGCATTACCAATGGTCGTATCCCCAGGCATCGGAACAGGAGCACCCGGATTGTTACGCATCACCTCGCCAGAAGGACCCGGTGGATTCGTCGTGTTTTCGCCAGGAGGCATTGGTTCGGGAGGAACCGTGCGATCCGTCGGCAACGAAGGCGCATCAGGGTTCGACGGCAATGCTGGACTCGCCGGTTCAAGCGTCGGTGTAGTCATAGGTAGCGCAGAATCAACGGTAGCGCCTGGCATCGGCGCCGTCGGCAGTGTGTCCGACGTTTTGGTCCCCGCTTCGCCCTCGCCAATTGTTGCCGGTTCTGTAGATGCCGTATCTGTTTTGGAATCCTGTCCCGTCGATTTTTCATTACTTTTTGCGGCAGGATTTTCGACCGGATTATTATTACGCGCAACTTCCTCTTGTGGCGGTTTTGCAATGCCCAGTGCACGCAAGACTGGATTGCGCCAATCGAGCGGGCCCAGCGCCATCGTGATTGCTCCACCTAAAAGCGCCAGTAACACAATGGCGGCCAATACCGTACGCCACATCGAACGAGAACTTCGTTCGCGCAGGTATGCCGGTACTTCAGGCCGATGTCGTGACGGCGCGATGAAAACTTCTTCGACGACTGGTTCTGCAACGTCTTCAGCCGCCGTAGTCGGTGTATCGTGGATTGGCGTAGGAGGCGTTCCAGCGGCGATTCGTTCCGCGATTTTATACATCTTCCGTTTCATCGCCGGATCCACTTCCGCCGGCCGACCCAATACCATCGTGAGCACCTGATGACATGCCGCAACTTCGGCCAAGTGAATATCCGATTCCAAGCAGACGCGTTCGAAATCGGGCACGCGCTCGCCGGAAAGTGTATTGTCGAGATACTCAGCCACGGTATTTGCATCCAAGCCCAACCCCTTGGCATTTACCTTCGGCGCGCCAAGCCGCGCTTTTTGCACGCTTTCTTGAATTCGCTGCATCAAGTTGCGGGCAAATTCGCTATCCTCAATCTTGCGAGAAATCTCTTCCCGATCAGCCGGTTCGAGAATGTCATCCATGTACGCAAGCATAGTGCGAAGTGTTAGACGCATGGCAAAAGCTAAGGGTTAGGGATGGGAGCGAGGGGCAAATAAAAATGATGCGCACACGTTAGTAATAGTGGCGCAAAGTGGCCGCCGGCGTACAGAAACGCCAAGAAATTTTTAAATACTTGGTGAGCCAGGAGTTACGGCTGTTCGAGAAACTTGGTTGAAATCAAAAACAGTTCCCTCGGTTGAAGCCACCAATAGCGTCACCGACAGCATGATCAGTAGCAAAGTTGCCACCAAAGGATGAGGGTGCGATCGCCAAATCGGGAGATTACCAGCCTGAGCAGCAGACGGTTGCAACGTTACCAATCTTTCCCAACCACCAACGGTTCGTCGCCAACCGTCTTCCTGACGAGGCGGACGAACGTCTGCGTCAGCAAGTTCAATTTGACAGGCGAGCCAACCAAGACAAACCAAGGCTGCCGCAATGCCTATGATCCACCGCATCGGTTATTGGTCTCCAGATCTTTGGCCGGCATCGACGAAACATGGATTGCCGGGAGGAGAGCTGAATTTGCAACCGACGGGCCAGTTTGAGCCTGGCAACCCTCTTGTGAGTCTATCGGCTTGCAGAATAGCAACTTACGGCAAGTAGCAGCAATGAGGCATCTGCGAACAATGTTGCATTTTGACAACCTGATCGTTGGAAACGGTCAACAGACTGCCCTGCAGGACTTCGAGAATTTGTCCTTAAGATCGGTTTTATTGCCTGCGGAAAATTCGCTTCGTATCACGTAACGCTTCCGCCAATGCATCGACTTCTGACGGCGTGTTGTAGAAGTAGAAACTCGCACGGCTAGTTGCCACCAAGTTAAGACGTTTATGAAGTGGCATCGCACAATGATGCCCAGCACGAACCGCAATGCCATGGCGATCGAGTAATTGGGCAATATCGTGAGCGTGAATACCATCGACGACAAAACTGACAATTCCCGATTTTTGTTCAGGAGGTGGGCCAAGCAAGCGAATGCCGCCGATCTCGGATAGTGCTGCGTGCGCACGTAGCGTAAGCATGTGTTCGTGCTGGGCGATAGCGTCTAACCCAATGCGCTCTAAATAGTCGATTGCTGCACCAAAGCCAATCGCAGGTACGATCGGCGGCGTGCCGGCTTCGAACTTCGCGGGCAATTCAGCGGGTTCGAAACCATCGGTGCGAACACGGCGAATCATGCTGCCGCCGCCTAAAAAGGGAGGCATTTTCTCGAGCAATTCGCGTCGTCCCCATAACACCCCAACCCCGCTAGGAGCCAGCATTTTATGACCACTAAAAGCAACAAAATCAGCCCCGAGCGTTTGCACATCAAGCGGCAAGTGCGGAGCGCTTTGCGCGGCATCAACGAGCACCACCGCACCGACATCATGGGAACGGCGGACAATTTCCTTCACTGGATTGATCGTGCCGAGCACATTGGAAACCGCAGTCACTGCTACCAGCTTCGTGCGTTTTGTTAATAACTGATCGAGTGATTTCATTTCCAATTGGCCATCTTCGGCAATAGGAATCCACCTGATCACCGCACCGTTGCGTACAGCAGCTTGTTGCCACGGCACGATGTTTGAATGGTGCTCTAATTCAGTTAGCAAAATTTCATCGCCCGGCTTCAAATTCGCATCGCCCCAACTACGGGCTACCAAGTTAATGCTCTCAGTGGTTCCGTGAGTAAAAATCACTTCTTCACGGGCTGAAGCATTCATGAAGGCTCGAATTTTCTCACGGGCTTCTTCGTAGAGATCGGTCGTCTGATCGCTCAGCCAATGAATTCCCCGGTGCACATTGGCATATTTCTGCTCATAAACGTCGACAAGTGATTCAATGACCTGCCGCGGTCGCTGCGTCGTGGCGGCATTGTCGAGATACACCAGCGGCTTTCCATCTGGCCGCAGGTGTGAAAGAATTGGAAAATCCGCACGTAAACGTTCGACATCAATTGCCATCTTGGTTCTCTCGATCTTCGACAGGCGAGAATAGTGCACTTTGCAGCACGCGCCAGCTTAGCAGGCAGCATTTTTGGCGGTTGGGAGTCAAGCGAGCGCCAAAAAGCCGCAGCATGTCTTCGCCGCTCATTTGCTTGATCTCTTCAAGCGACTTGCCCTCGATTTCTTCCATCAACATCGAAGCGGCGGCTTGGCTGATGCAACACCCTTCGCCGCCGAACCAAGCCTGATTGACATTCCCATCGTGTAATGCCAACTCCACACGTATAACATCTCCGCACAGTGGATTGTCGTCTTCATGGGCATGAGTTCGCCCTGGACAACTTCCACGGTGATAGGGCTCCTCATAATGGTCGAGAATCCGCTCTTGATAAAGTTCGTCGTCCTGGTTTGCCATGATTGGATTCTACAAGTCACCCGATAAAACGGCGAGTCACGAAAAAATCAAATAAAATAAGCCCTGGGGATTTAACCCTAGGGCTTAAATTGAAAATCACAAATAAAAACCAACAGCGAAATTATGCCGATTTATTATCCGTACCGCTAGGTACTGGTTGTTCGGCAGGAATCGCTGGCTTCTAGGTTTTAGGCTCGGTTCCAATGCCTTCTTTCTTTTCAGCCGGTGGCGTCTGCGAGCCGCCTTTATTCATGACCGATTCTCCTGGCGCTTGAGCAGGCTTTTGCGCTTCGGTGGGAGAAGCCGGTTGGAAAGTAGCCGTAGGTACTGTTTCACCCACT
>CAZIGP010000092.1:0-7122 GCA_964538425.1 uncultured Pirellulales bacterium
GGACAGAGTGGTTTGAACCCATTTCTACGCTAACTAAAGCAATGGGGATAAGCGTACACAGCTTTCGAATCGCTTCCAAAACCGATAATAAAGCTGAGGATAGAAAGTTAGCCATCCCCCAAGGCGGGGACTATGCCAAAAGATCAAATTAAGCCCATTTTTAAATCTGCCTAAAATGCAAGCTGTTTTGTTCACAAAGCGTCGAGAACTTCGCGATCAATTTTTCTTAGAACTTCAAAAACTGGAAATTGAAGTCGTTGTTGCTGAAGATATCAAGGATGTTCAAAATTGCTGTATTGATAGCAGTAACAGATTAATTATTGGAGATTGGTGGCTTGATGATTTAGACGATCTTACCTGGTGCAAAAGGGTACGCAAAAAATTTTCCGAGCAACACACTGTAATTCTAATAGCAACAGATCGACGCGAGCCAAGAGACTTGGAAAAATTGCTTGATGCCGGGGCAGATGATTATTTTCTGTGGCCAACATCACTTGAAGTACTTTCCTTACGACTGCGAATTGCAATTCAGCGTGCACGTGCACGAGTTCAGCGCGAACAAATTGAGCGAAAACTAAGAGACAGTGTAGAACGATTCGAATTAGCTGTGCAAGGTGCGAACGATGGTTTATGGGATGCACTTACCATTGGCAAGGATTGGCATCGACCAGATACAGTCGTGTGGTATTCAGCTCGCTTCAAGCAATTACTTGGCTACAGTGACGATGAATTTCCCAATTTGCTTAAAAGTTGGGAATCCCGCTTACATCCTGAAGATCGCGATCGCATCGTAAAGACGCTCACCAGCCACATGACTTATCGTACCCCGTACGACGTCGAATATCGTTTGCTTACTAAGTCTGGGCAGTATCGCTGGTTTAGTGCTCGTGGACAAGCTATTTGGGACGAAACCGGACAAGTCATGCGGATGGCAGGTTCGCTTCGCGATATTACTCAAGCTAAAGAATATGAAGCAAAACTTGAACAGAGTGAAGAAAAATGGCGATCGTTAGTGGAAAACGCACCTGAGATCGTTCTGCTTACAGATCCAGATGGAATTATTCGATTTATTAATCGTGATCGGCCGTTCGCGCAGGAAGCTGTCGGCCGATCAGTTTATGATTATGTTGGAGAGGAACATCAGAAAATCATAAGATCTGCCTTCGAATCGCTAATCGCCACTGGTGAACCACAAAGTTACGAAGTGCAAAGTCAAACAGAGGATGGCGGGCAAGCTTGGTATGCGGCACGCGTGGGACCGATTTGGGAGGGAGGTCGAATTGCGTCCGTCGTTCTCGTTGCTACAAATATTACGCAAAGAAAAATAGCAGAAGATCAGTTGCAACGGGAACGCAATTCGTTACGCCGCTTGCTCGACTTACAGGAACGAGAACGTCGACTGGTTTCCTATGAAATTCACGACGGTTTAGTTCAATATCTCACTGCTGGCATTATGCATCTTGAGGCCTCCGCAAGCTGCCACGATTTAACACAGCCACAAGCTCGAGCCGACTATGAACGCGCGGTGGCATTATTAAGAGAATCGTTGGCTGAAGGACGGCGACTAATCAGCGGCTTACGGCCTCCTATTCTTGACGAGCGCGGCGTCATAGCTGCTTTGGAATATTTGGTTAACGAATTTCATGGGGACATTCCCGTTCTCCAGTTTCATCACCACGCTCATTGTGGACGGCTTGCTCCCACATTAGAAGTTGCCATTTTTCGCATTGCTCAAGAAGCGCTTTCAAATATCCGAAAACACAGTGAAGCTAAGCGTGCGCAAATGTGTTTGTTACAGCATGGCGAGTGGTTGCGATTGATGATCAAAGATTGGGGAAAAGGATTCGACTTGTCAAAAGTGCGCGAAGATAGTTTTGGATTACAAGGAATTCGACAACGGGCCAGATTGTTGGGAACCAGAGCAATTATAGATAGCTTGCCAAATCAAGGAACAACGATTGTAGTTGACTTTCCAATCGTATCTAAACATTCAGTAACAGACAATAACGAGGTAGAGCGGGGCACTTCATGACCATATAAGTTTGTTTGCATTGTAAGTAAAAGAAACTATTCTCTTTTAGATTTCACTGTCGAGGCTTACCAGATTATTCTAACAGCGCGCGGGACTTGAATGAGTTGACTGGCAATTACGTTTCAAATCGCGTGCTTTGCATTGCTCGTCAATAATCGAAAGCACCGAGCTGCCAAATTCTGCAAGTTTTTTCTCGCCAATCCCGTACACCATTCGCAATCTATCAAGACTCGATGGCCGTATTCGAGCTAATTCGCGCAAAGTGGCATCACTAAAAATTATATAAGGAGGAACGCCTCGTTCTTCAGCATAGTCACGGCGTAAATTACGCAAGGCATCAAATAGTTGTCGATCGACACCTTCCCACGAATTGACATCGGCTCGGGATAGCTTCGTCGGAACTTTTGACATATGTGGTTGTACTAATTTTACTGTGCGCTGGTCGCGAATTACTTCCCAACTTGCCTCGTTAAATTGCAAAATTGGATATTCATCGTTTGTTTGCACAAGCACCTGCTGCTTAACCAGTTGGTAAATCCAGTCGCGTACTTCGGCCTTGCTGTATTCTTTCAGTAAACCGTAAGTTGAAAGTTGATCATGGCAACGGGAACGGACGGCTTGAGTGTTCTCACCGCGCAACACTCGAACGGCGTGCTCGACACCAAATCGTTGATTCATTCTGCCTACACATGAAAGTATTTGTTTCGCCAATGTTTGAGCATTCTCTACCATCTTAAGCTGCCCACCATCCAAACAAACATCGCAAGCTTGACAAGAATGGTTGTCATAGGATTGACCAAAATATTCAACCAGCGACTTATGACGGCAAACCAGTGGACGGCAATAGGAATCCATGTCATTAAGATGCTTTATTGCACTTTTTAGATATTCAGGGCCAATTGGCTGCTCGGCTTCGCACATCTTTTTTTCCAGAATTCGTTTCCACGCTACTGCGTCGGCTGCTGAATACAACAAAATGCATTCGGCTTCTAAACCATCTCGTCCAGCACGACCTGCCTCTTGTTGGTAGTGTTCAATTGATTTTGGCATGCCTGCATGCAATACAAAACGAACATTCGATCGATCAATGCCCATACCAAACGCTACCGTTGCTACCACTAAATTGCATCGTTCCTCTTTAAATGCCGTTTGAACTTGTTTTCGATGATTGATATGCAACCCTGCGTGATAAGGTAAAGCATCTATGCCATCTGATTTTAGAGATTGGGTGAGATCGTCTACATCACGGCGACGAATGCAGTAGATAATGCCTGCATTACCAATATGTCGTTCAATGAGCTCTCGAGCTTGCGCCAGCATGTTAACTCGCGGAACCACACGATAGGTGAGATTTGGTCGAACAAAGTTGCCTACGAGTATTTCTGGATGCTCCAATCCAAGTTGATGAATAATATCTTGCTGCACCTGCGGAGTGGCTGTTGCTGTAAAGCCATGGACCGAAGCGCCAGGAAACTGTTGTTTAAGAAATTTCAGCTGTCGATATTCAGGGCGAAAATCGTGCCCCCAATGACTAATACAATGCGCTTCATCGATGGCAAACCGTTGTACTCCAATTTCAGCAATGAGCTGGCGAAAGCCATCTAATGCTAAACGCTCAGGAGAAACGAATAACAAGCAAATTTGTCGGTTACGTAACGCATGAACGATAGCCCGGCTTTGATTGGCATCAATGGAGCTATTCAATGAAGCCGCAGAAACACCAATTGAGAGCAGTGAATCTACCTGATCTTTCATCAAAGAAATAAGCGGCGAAATAACGATAGTCGTGTCACCGCGAACCAAAGTAGGCGCTTGATAACACAATGACTTGCCACCACCGGTAGGCATAACTACTAGTGAATCATTTCCTTTCAGCATCGCCTGCATCGCAGCGTCCTGCAAAGGCCGAAGCTTGGAAAATCCCCATTGCCGCTCAATTACGGCAAGCAAACTCTTTGTTACTTCAGAATTAGTCTGAAAAGATAAATTTTGTGATACGGCCATCAGAGGACGTTCAATAGTCATCACTAGCCACCCATAGTGAAGTAAGCGTTTACAGTAATTTAGAATTATTTCATCTAACTAATTGCTTTACAATTCAACCCTTCTAAATGCTTTCGTGAACATTAAGCATAAGTCAGAATACATAATCACTGTCGGGAAGGTAAGCGAATGGAAGCTGGAATACTGAAATCAGATCACCCTAAATTAGGAGACCATCTTTGAGTCGTCTTCGTGGAAGCCCGGCGGTAGATACGATGGTTAACAAATGGCAGCCTTGCGACGATAGATTCTCACCATTAGCTCGAATATTCGTGCCAAGCCCCAACGCAAACATTGGTAAACAAATTGCTGAGGATCATTAACCTAAAAAATCTCTAGCAGTCTTTGCTGTTAGCGGCGGTGAATTCACAAGCTTGAAAGCGACTACAGCCCAACCGAGCTCTTCGTATCTACGAGATTAAAATTAGCGTCAAATTTCATAGAACCATTCGGATATAAAGTTGAGTACCGGAATTTGTACAGGGCATCCGGCTCTGTCGATTAGATCGGTAGCGCGCGCAATTGCGCGCTTTGCCGATACGAACCCTCCCGCGCTGGCGTCAAAAATATTCTCCTCGCCGATGAGTGTGGTTAAGCCAAAACGTTCAAATTCACGCTTTAAACTGGGTTTTACTCCGCAAAGCAGAACGTATCTGTTGCGAGATTGCATTTGTTGTACAAAATATTCCATTACATGAAGAGCAGTAGTGTCAATATGATGCGTCCGCTTAAGCCGCAGAATTACCACGTGAAGCTTGGAATTGTGGGCCAACTTCGTGAGCCCCTCGGTTAGTTCATCAGCGACAGCAAAAAATAGATCGCCTTCAATCTGAAGGAGTATCACTGGCTGATCTCCACCATTACCTTCTAAGGGGCGTTCGAAATATGCACCGTTCGAGGTAGATACGATTTCGCTGACATGTAACCTGCTGCTCTGGCGTAAGTATAGCGATAGACTCAAAAAAATTCCGATAAAGACAGCATACTGAAGTGGAGCAATCAAGCTTGATATAAAGGTGAGAACAAAAACAGCTCCCTCTTCTTTGTTGATTCTGATCGTGCGCCACGCACGCTGCCAGTCGACCAAACTCCAACCAATTACGAGTAATACAGCAGCAAGGCTAGCGAGTGGAATTGCCCTAGCGAGCGGAGCGAAGCATAGATAGATGATCAAGACAAATAGGGCATTGAAGACGGCCGCAAATCGTGTTTTGCCGCCAGCCTCAAAGTCTAACAACGAACGCGTGAAACTACCTGACCCAGGAATGCATTGCAAAAAGCTGGTTAGCGTGTTTGTAACCCCTTGAGCAAAGAACTCTCTGTTTGGATCGATCGATTTACCAGTGCGAATGGAAATTAGTCTCCCAATAGCGACCGATTCAATCAGACCAAGCATAGCCAAGGCCAAAGCTCCAGGAAACAGAACTTCTGCCTGATCGAAGGTGATTTTTGGTATATGCCATTTCGGCAAAGTTCTCGGCACACTACCGGCCTGCGGCAACTCCGCCTGTTTCCACCCCAATGCATGAACGACTGCTACGCTAACAACGAGTGCAATCAATGCACCAGGTATAAATCGCGAAACTCGTCTACACAAACCAATTAAGAGCACACACCCGGTACCCACGAATACTGCTAAGTAGTTGATCTCATCAAGGTGCGAGACAAACTTGTTTAGAGTGTCTAATACGCCGGGCAGAACGTACTGAGTGGCGTTCTCGGAGGATCTAAGCCCCAAGAAATGCGGTATCTGCCCGATCAATATTAATGCACCGGCACCGGTTGAGACGCCAAGAATTACACTGCGCCCCACATACCGGACCAGATTTCCAATTTGTGCGAAGGCAAAAAAAAGTTGAATTAAGCCTTTGAGCAGCGTTAGGCCAAAAACTAACTCGAGGTAGATTGGGCTTGCCGGATCAGCCACAAAACGATGCAGAGAGGCCGCGATGAGCAGGCTTTGGGTGTTTGTCGGTCCAGTTATCAAATGTTTGTTTGAACTAAGCAAAGCGCCAACAACACCCTGAATCACGGACGTATAGAGACCATATTCAGGTTCAACGCCCGCAATCACAGCGTATGCCATCGATTGTGGGATTTCGACCACTGAAACTGTTAGACCTGCTAGTAAATCGTGACGGAAATTTAACCGTAGATAGTCGCTGATGGTTTGACGCAAAGAAAAAAACGATTGTTTTGCGATCACTAAAAGCCGTAACAATTGATTCATATTGCCAAGAACACTGTTAGACTCCAAAAAAAACTAGAGCCTGATGTTCTAAAATCAAAATTGGGGAGATCAGCAACACTTTTAGCAAGGTTATCCGATAGCCGTGGCGATCAAACTCAATGGCGCTGGCGGCCCCAATGCCGTGGGCAGCAGCAGTTACAATTGCGACAGGAAGGTCGGATATCATTGTTGGATGACATGAATTGAGATGTGTATGCCACAATTGCGCCGTCAGCGATCAGTTTCGAGAATCACCGCCAAGCCGGATCCTTGCAGGACGCGAGAAAAAGAAGCTACACATATGACCAATCCACTCTGCTCGGCATGGATTGGACACACTTGCTGACCAAGAATGTCGACCACACGGCCAAGCAGATCGCCCTGCTGAACGCGCTGACCCAATTCAATTTCGCGTTCAAAAAAAGCGGTAATTGGTGACGGATGGCAAATTTGTAGGTGCCCTGAATTGGGTCGCCACTCTTCAATAAAGTGCTCGACCTTTGAAACAGCGGAAGGCCGATCGACCATGTCGAATTCAGCCATCACCCCAAGCCAGCTTTCCACATAAGCTTCTACGCCTTCAGAGTCGCACAAACCCGCCCCGCGATACTCGGCGTAAATGGCGGGGACATCGGCATCGCGTGCGACAGAAGTCGAGCGACCTTCCAGATGGGGCGTGGTTCCCCAAATCAATGGCAAATTGAAAGCCCTCGCCATCCGGCGCTGCTTGGCAAGTACATCCTCATTGGAATGCAGCATGTAGCCAACGAGTGGCGACAGACACAATGAGATGCCGCCACTGTGCAAATCGATGTAT
>CAZIGP010000092.1:7132-10235 GCA_964538425.1 uncultured Pirellulales bacterium
TAACACATGGGCGATTCGCTCTGTCGTCGATCCATCTGCGCCGCCGGGACAAGTACGAGCAAGGTCTAAGCTATCCTCCGCAGTGCGTTGGCCGCGCAGGTAGGCAGGTTCGTTGACAACGGGAATCAGTGTGAGCCGGCCCGAAAGTCGACCAGAGTCAACAGATTTAATCAATCGGCGAATCGCCGCCATGGCTTCAAATTCATCTTCATGCACTCCGCCAGTAATGAGCAAGTGTGGACCTGAAGCAACTCCCTGAATGACATGGTTTTGCAAAAGGTTCGCGCGGCTCATTAGAGGTTTGCTAATCAAAAAGTTTGATAGACAAGCAACCGCACCAGCCAGCCCATGAAACGACGCCGTGTCAAAGTGGATGATTTTGAGGACGAGCTAATTGATAGCCCGTCATCAGCCATTGCGTTCGCCTCGATCACGGTGCAAGTATCAGCCCTAGTAACGAAAGCAGTGTTTTAGAAACAAGCGCCCGTTGAAGGTCCAATCCGGGGATCCGTATTCAGAGCACCACGCCTATTCATTAAAGAACAATTTATCAAATATTTAAACAATAAAATAGAATAAATATTGAACATTTTAAATTTAAAATTACTCTATAAAAAGATGTATTTTGTGTTACATAAAACAAATTTATAGACATTAAATAGACATATATGATACAGTATTTGGAATTAACATAATCCGTGTTGTCGGTGATCCGCTCTTATGCTTGTAGAGGATGAAATCTTCGATAAACCACACGAGCCAAAGCATCGGCAAGTGCGGGAGTTCCTGTTGGAACAGATCGCGATTGGTCGCTTCAAGATCGGGGATTCACTGCCGCCTGAAAGCGTTATTGCCAAATCGCTCGGAGTGGGACGAAACACAGTGCGCCACGCCTTTTCCGAGTTGATTCGTCAAGGATTTATCAGCAGGAAACAGGGCCGATTGGCGTTTGTTACTCGCGAAATCAATCCTCGGGAAAACATGCGTGCTTTCGGTCTCATAATGCCCGACTTGCGAGGCAGCCTTTATTCATCGCTAGTTAAAGGATTTAGCGAAATCGCCAGCAGCTTACGATGTTCCCTGACGATTTGTGAAACCGGCAACGATATTGCTCGGCAAAGCGACGCAATTTTGCAAATGATTGATCGTTGCGCAGTAGGCGTTGCCATGGTACCAACAATGGATGGCGTTCCTAGCTACCAGCTTCGTCAGCTCGAAAATCGCGGTATCCCGGTTGTGCTGTGCCATTGTAGTCCGGACGACATTCCAGCCGCCGTTATTACGTGGTCTTGGGAAGAAGTAGGGCGAATTGCAGCTACAGAAATTGTGAAACGTGGGCATCGTCGCGTGGCTTTTGCGGCTGGCATGCGAAATTGGTATTGCGAGATGCAAGAAAAGGCCTTCCGCCGCGCATTGGCCACGCATGGCATTGAGTTGCTTACAAGCCAGACATCATGTGGCGCACATCACAGTTTACCGAATGGCGATGCGTCCCATGCATTAACGGCAATGCTACTCTCTCAGGATTGCCCTACGGCGATTTTTGTAAGCAGCCTTGATGTTGGAGAGCGAGTCTATCGCGATGCACTTTGTTTAGGGCTCCGTGTACCGGAAGATCTATCAATCGTGGCATTTGGGGAGAAATGGCGAGAAGGGCTCGCTCGCCAGCAACTGGCCGTGGTGGCTGTTGATGAAGTTGAGCTCGGACGATCTGCTGCTCAGGTTTTGGCTCGGTCGCAATCGGATCATTCTGAGCTCAATCGAAAGCAACGAATCGAATTAGCGGTGGAATTCATCGCTGGCAATTCGCTGACATCTTTAACTTAAGCAATCGATATGAATGAATGCTGGCTTAAGCAAACAATTCGGCGATTAAATCCGTTGGTTGGCGAGTGAGGGAGTAAACACATTCTGAAGGGGTAGTATAGATTTGCAATCTGCAGCACATCAAAGCTAATCCCGCACCCGTCAGGCAAATAGTACACTTCCGTGGCCATGCGAGCAGCAGCCACTGCATAATAGAACATATTAATTCATATAAAATAATTAAAGAAGAACATTTATATGACATCAATAAAACCTAATTAAAACCGAAAATAAATATACATAAAGTATTTTATTTTATGGTTTTAAGTAAATTTAAATCTTGTAAAAAGCTTTAATTTTAATTATTTTATAGAACAAATAGTATTGTTATTAAAAGCCAAACTATTGACAATTTTACGGTTCGTTGTTATCTCTATAATCATGTTCGCCGCGTAACAAAGCGAGGAGAATTCGTAATGGCATCTGAGACGTCCATTTCCATGAAGAAGCGACGACTCGGTTCCGGCGGGATTGAGGAGCTTGTTCGCAAGCCCAAGCACCATCGGGTTCGGGATTATCTACTTAGCCAAATGGTGGTCGGGAAATTTAAGGTGGGAGACCCTTTGCCCGGTGAAATTTCGTTGGCGGAATCTTTGGGCGTGGGCCGTAACACAGTCCGGCAGGCAATGGGCGAATTAGCTCGTCAAGGGTACATCGAGCGAACACCAGGCCGAGGAGCCTTTGTAACTCGCGAAGCACAAATTAACTCGCCGGTCGACAACGTCCTTCTCGGTTTGATCTTGCCGAGCACACGAGGCAGCCTTTATCCGTCGTTGGTTAAAGGGTTTGGGGAAGTAGCCACTCAAGCGCGGCACGCGATTGCTATTTTTGAAACTGGTGGCGACGTGGTCCGCCAAGGAGACGCCGTGCTTCAGGCAATCGATCGCCGCGTGGCCGGAGTAGCAATCGTCCCCGCTGCAATGCATGGCATTCCACCATATCAGCTTCGTCAGCTTGAGGAACGTGGTATCCCTGTGGTGCTCTGTCACCGTGGTGTAGAGGATGTTCAAGCGAGAGTCATTACCTGGTCGTGGGAAGATGTTGCGCGAATCGCAGCGGAAGAGATCGTCCGATGCGGACATCGCCGTGTGATGTTCCTAGCGTTCAGCCGGCACCCATATACAGAATTGCAAGCTAAAGCATTCGGAAATGCTTTAGCCCAGCACGGTGCTGAGTTGCCCGCGAATCGCGTATCGTACAGCCAGGATTACATTAATCCTGCTTGTGACGACGAAGC
>CAZIGP010000093.1:0-10219 GCA_964538425.1 uncultured Pirellulales bacterium
CGAGATCGAGTTGCACCTCACCTAAGTCGGCAGTTTTTGGCCGGGACATTTCACGCAGAAATTCATCTAAAGACAGCGTTCCCGCCGCAAGCTGTTCGGCCAGTGCTTTAACTTGATCGACATTCATAACTTCATGGTAAGGATGCTAGATTTTGGATGCTAGATGCCGGAAGCAGCTTATCGCGTTAGTGTGGATTCTCTCTTGCCATTCGGCGGCGAAGCTGTTAGCAAGAGCGAAGTCTAATCGTTCTGAATACTACGATTTTACCTTTTTGAAACTACATCTATGAGCCGCTACGCTGCCCGCTGTGATCGTCTACTAAAAAATCTTCGCAAGGCCGGCGCGGATACCCTGTTAGTGACGAACTACACGAACGTCACCTATTTAACGGGCTTTACGGGGGACGATAGCTATTTGCTCGTCACACCAAACGGTCAAATCCTAATCAGCGATCCGCGATATACCACGCAGCTTGAAGAAGAATGCCCGGGGCTTGAACTGCACATTCGGCCGCCGGGTGAGCTAATGCTGGAAGGCATCGTCAAAGTGCTAAAACGAGCAAAAGTCGCACGGCTGGGAGTCGAAGGGGAGACGATGACGGTTAGCCTTAAGGAAAAGTTAGCTAAAAAGCTGGAAAAGGTGGAACTTATTACCACTTATGGCGAAGTGGAAACGCTGCGGATGGTGAAAGATAAGGAAGAAATCGCTGAAATTAAATTCGCGATTACGATTGCCGAAAAGGCATTTGCCGTCGTAAAAGCCGCATTACGGCCGGATCAAACCGAGAAACAGATTGGAGATGAGCTTGAGCATCAAATTCGTCTATTTGGCGGTAAATGTACCAGCTTTCCTCCGATTGTGGCCGTAGGAGACCGGGCTGCTTTGCCACATTATCGCGCCGGGGAGCGAAAAATCACCGAATCGGACTTTGTATTAATCGATTGGGGCGCCTTCGGTCGCCTGTATTGCAGCGACTTGACCCGTGTTTTAGTGACCGGTAAAATCCCGCCCAAACTCCAACGTATTTATGGAGTTGTGCTCGCTGCGCAGCAACGTGCGATTGAAGCGATTCGACCCGGTAAAACGGGCGATGAAATCGACGCCGTTGCGCGTGAGGTCATTGAAAAAGCCGGTTTTGGCAAGCAATTTGGCCACGGCTTAGGCCATAGCATCGGCCTGCAGATTCACGAAGCCCCGAGATTTGCCAAAGGGCATGCGGTGAAGATGGAGCCAGGCATGGTAATGACTGTCGAACCAGGTATATATCTGCCTGGTTTTGGTGGAGTGCGAATTGAAGACGATATCTTAGTCACGCGCGCTGGTTGCGAGGTGCTAACGAGTGTGCCGAAGCAGTGGGAAGATTCGATCGTCACAGGTTAGCATCGCACACTAGATCGCGGATTTTCCTTTAACAATTTCCAATCCGCTCTGTGGAGCAATGGATTATATGACCAATCCTGGACCGAACCCTGGCGACGTTTTCGATGTTAAAAAAGTTCGCCGTCTGGTCGAATTGATGAAAGAGCATGATTTGGCGGAAGTCGATCTTCGGCAAGGTGAACAGCGGGTACGAATTCGCCGTGGCGCAGAAGCATTTTTTCAATCGACACCGATGATGGCAGTGCCGTCTGCTCCGTCGCAGTTTCCAGCAGCATCGTCTGGAGATTCGAAAGCTCCGGCTCCGGCAAGTGCCGGCGATTACGCAGTTATCAAAAGTCCGATGGTGGGAACTTTTTATACTTCCTCGAATCCCGAGTCACCACCGTTTGTGAAAGTTGGCGATCACGTGGGACAGGACACCATTGTGTGTATCATTGAGGCGATGAAAGTGTTCAATGAAATTCCTGCGGAAATGTCCGGCAAAGTGGTTGCCGTGTTAGTAGAAAATGGAGCCCCTGTCGAATTTGGACAACCACTGTTTAAAATCGATGCCAAGAAATAAAGTTCGAGGGGTAGAAATGTTTACGGTTAGTTCTTGCTTTTACGTGTAGTGCATTTCATCGATAATAATTTCCTGGTGGGATCAGTTTAGAAATCCTGAACCCAGAACTCTGAATCCCCCCTTGTTATGTTCAAACGAATTCTCGTTGCCAATCGCGGTGAAATTGCTCTGCGAGTAATTCGCGCCTGTCGCGAACTAGGCATTGAAACGGTGGCTATTTTCAGCGAAGCCGATCGTGGGTCGAACTATTTGCAGCTTGCGGATGAGGCCTATTGCGTTGGAACTGCAAAAGCCGCGGAGAGTTATCTAAAAATCGATCGGGTTATCAGTGCTGCTGAAATCGGAAACGTACAAGCAATTCATCCGGGTTACGGCTTTTTATCTGAGAATGCCCATTTCAATGAAATTTGCCGCAGTTGCAATATCGACTTTATCGGGCCAACGCCCGAAGCGATGTCCAAGTTAGGAGACAAGAACACCGCGCGCAACATCGCGCGCAATGCCAAAGTGCCGGTTGTTCCTGGCAGCGACGGGTTGATTCAAAATGAAAAAGACGCGGTGCGCCTGGCCCATGAGATTGGTTTTCCGGTACTGATCAAAGCCACGGCTGGCGGCGGGGGCCGTGGTATGCGAGTAGCGGCCAACGATCTCACTCTCAAAAGCGCGATTCAGCAAGCGGCCGCAGAAGCCGAAGCAGCCTTCGGCAATGCCGGCATTTATTTAGAACGCTATATCGAACGGCCGCGGCACGTCGAAGTACAAATTTTGGCCGATCAGCATGGTAATGCCGTGCATTTATATGAGCGCGAATGCTCAACGCAAAGGCGGCACCAAAAGTTAATTGAAGAAAGTCCTGCTGCACACCTGACGGCGGAAAATCGCAAGGCCATGTGCGAGGCGGCTGTACGACTGGTAAAAACCGCCGGTTACACGAATGCTGGCACGGTTGAATTCATCGTCGATCAAACCGGAAACTTTTATTTTATCGAAGTAAACGCGCGGATTCAGGTCGAACATCCCGTGACAGAAATGGTGACGGGTATCGATTTAATCAAAGCCCAAATCCGTGTGGCGGCGGGAGAAAAACTTTGGTTCACGCAAGACGATGTCCGTCAACGAGGTGCGGCGATTGAATGTCGCATTAATGCTGAAGATCCTAAGCATAATTTTCAACCTTGCCCGGGGAAAATCGAACGGCTAATTTCACCGGGCGGCTTTGGTGTTCGCTGGGATTCACATACCTATTCAGGCTACGTCGTGTCACCGTATTACGATTCGATGATCGGCAAATTGATTGTACACCAGCCGACCCGGGCGGATGCGATTGACACCATGCAGCGAGCATTAGCAGAATTGCGCGTCGAAGGCATCAAAACTACCGCGCCGTTACATCAAGAAATTCTCAGTCATACGGCGTTTCACGAGTGTCGAATTGACACTACGTTCGTCGAGCGCACGCTCTTAAGTTAAGTAGAACGAATCGTTTGGTCGCACCATTCACTCGCGTAATCTTTAGTTCGTACGGCGCTATACTGCGAGAATCAATCGCCTTATACTGTGGTGATTGTACTTGCTTTGGAGCCTACCATGTCGACCTCCCTTTCTAGCCCTCCTCGTTCAGAAACTAACATTCATCGTGCCGCCATATTGTTTGCTGGCGGTCCTGCGCCTTCTGCCAATGCCGTGATTTCGGCCGCCGCCGATTCCTTTATGCGTCGTGGAATCGAAGTAGTTGGCATCTTACATGGCTACTCGCGTTTGCTGCAATTCGGCCCGAACCGCGCACTCAACGAAGGAGCAGGTAAGGATTATTTGAAGATTACGCCTCGCATGATGCGTCGTGTTCGTAATTCGCAAGGCATTTTGATTGGTACGGCGCGGGCAAATCCTGGAAAGCATGTTTCCCATCCGAGTCATTTAGACGACCCAAAAAAAACAGCTCCACTACGGACGGTTTATGAAGCCCTTGCGTCGATTAATGTCGATGCACTGATTTCCATCGGTGGTGATGACACGCTGAAGACGGCCAACAAGTTTAAACTTTTTCAAGATCGTTTGCCGGCCAGTTCCAAACGCATTCCCGTCGTGCATTTGCCGAAAACCATCGATAACGACTACATGGGCATCGACTTTACGTTCGGCTACTTCACTGCGGTGGAAACCTTGGCCAGCGAGATCCGAAATTTGTTATATGACGCTGAGGCGGGCGAAGTTTATTACTTGGCCGAGACCATGGGTCGCAGCGCAGGATGGCTGGCTTATGGCGCCGCTATCGCCGGAGAAGCAAGTTTGGTCATTAGTGTCGAAGACGTTCATGGACCGTATGCTGCTACCGAAGAGGACATCGATCCTACCACCGGCGAGAAAAAAACTCGCACCATCATGAATATGGATGAGGTGGTGAAGCGAATTGTGATGATGATGCGCGTTCGCGAGGAAAAAGAAGGGAAGCACTATGGAGTGATTGTGCTGGCAGAAGGGTTGGCTGAGTTCCTACCTAAGTCGTCGCTCCACGGCATACCACGAGACGAACACGGTCATATTTCAATTGCCCAGGTTAACCTTGGCAAAATGTTTTCCAAACTGATTATGGAAGAGTACGTCAGACAAACTGGCCGAAAACGCCGAATCATTGGTTTGCAATTGGGTTACGAAGCACGTTGTGCCAAGCCACATGCATTCGACGTGATGCTTGGCAGCCAATTAGGCGTTGGGGCTTATCGAGCCCTTGTAGAAAAGCGGCTTGATGGAGTTATGGTATCTGTCGAAGGGCAACTAGAAATTAATTACGTTCCTTTTGAAACTCTTGTTGATCCTAACACGTTGATTACCAAGGTACGCTATATCGATCGGGAGTCGGATTTTCATAAATTGGCTCGGTTTTTAGAAACTGACGTAAATCAGTAAAGGAAATGCAGAAAAGAGGGGCAAATTTTGACAGCGAATTGAATGGTTCTCTCATCGCCATTTCCGTTTAGCTAAGACCTGTTTTCGTTCCTGATTTTTCGACTTTTAGACTTCCTGTTGCTGCTTGTTAGATGGCGCATTAGAATTACATATTGCTTTGTGTTTCCGGCAGAGAGAGGCCAAGAGAGGGTGCCGGGGAGCATTTGATCGCTAATTATTTTCTTTTTTAGTTCGGTCCGCTCTATGACGGATTCGACAACGCTTCCCTCGTTTGACGTTGCAGGTCTTGCTTCGGGCGAAAAGCCGGAAGGAAGCCGTTCGTCACGTTCTGTTCCTCTGCCGCCCCCTATTCCTTTAGGTATGCTGCAGGGTGGGAGCAATACGGACGAACAAAATCCTGAGCAAAATGAACAAGATCTCGAGCAGGCACTGCTTCGCGCGCCACCCTGGCTAATTAGCACCGTTTTGCACATGTTGGTGCTGATTTTACTTGGTATCAGCTATTACACCATCGAAAAAAGAACGCAGGTTGAAGTTCAAGCTTATGCCGAGAATGTAGGAGATCAGCTACTGACCGAATCGATCGGTCTAACAACTGATACACCAGATCCGAATATCGATAAAGCGGTTTTTTCGCCCGTTGACTTACCGGCCGTTAACAACCCATTGGCAACGCCTTCTCTGGCAGATATTTCACCGCACGGCACTTTCGTCGGTAGCAATACGACAAGCACTGCGCCTATTGGTTTGGCTTTAAGCGGCCGCGAAAAGGGGATGAAAAAAGTCTTAACTCGGATTTATGGCGGCAATGCCAGTACACAAGAATCCGTGCGTCGCGCTCTTGAGTGGTTTAAGCGTAATCAGCGATCAGACGGAGCTTGGAGCTTGAAAGGGCCTTATGCTGATGGGGCTTATGATGAAGATTTGCCAGCCGCTACGGGAATGGCACTATTGGCTTTTCAAGGCGACGGTCATACCCATCAATCGGGCGAACATAAAGCGGTTGTTAAAAAAGGCTGGGATGCTTTACTAAAAATGCAGTCCCCGGAAGGGCAGTTTCTCGGAACTGGTTTGTCGGCCCAACACCAGCTTTATGCCCATGCACAATGCACGATTGCGTTGTGTGAGTTATATGGCATGACTCAAGATTCGACCTATCGTACGCCGGCTGACAAAGCCATTGCGTTTTGTGTAACAGCCCAGGATCCACAACGAGGTGGCTGGCGATATACGCCGGGGGTCGATTCGGACTTATCGGTAACGGGATGGTTCTTGATGGCGCTACAGAGTGCACGGATGGCAAAATTGGAAGTGCCAACGGAAGTACTCGAGAAAGCGAGCCGATTTCTCGATAGCGTGCAAGTCGCTGAGGGTAGCCAATATACTTACATCGGCAACGATCGGACGACTCCTGCCATGACAGCCGAAGGTTTACTTTCACGGCAATATCTAGGATGGAAGCGTAACGATGTAAGATTAGTCGCCGGGGCTAACGTCCTTCTTGCCAATCCCATTAAGATGGGTACTGAGCGAGACGCATATTATTGGTATTACGCTACCCAGATGCTGCATCACATGGAGGGAGATCATTGGCGGCAATGGAACAAAGTGATGCGACAGGAAATACCCAATGCTCAAAATAAAGAAGGCCGCGAAGCAGGTAGTTGGGATCCTGGACCTTACCGCTGGGCAGGTGAAGGGGGACGGCTATTTATTACCGCCCTACAGACCTACATGCTGGAAGTGTATTACCGCCACTTACCGATATATTCCGACATCGGCACGAAATTAGGCAGATAATTTCGAAAACTGATCGAGTCTGGCCTATTCATGCAACCAAAAGCTATTAATCACTAGAGTGGCAAAGGCACATTTAATTTCGTCGCCAAATCGGCAAGTTGCTTCCAATTGCCTTCATCAAGTGGAATTCCTTCCGCTTGGCGTTTTGCAAGCGTCTTTCGTTCAGGATCGCCGGGGAGCAAAATTTCTTTTACCCCAGTGATTCGTGGGCATTCGCGAATGAACTTGACGAGGTTCTCTACTTCGCAGGCAAAGTGTTGTGTGCCGCCAACATGGCGTGGATCGATAATCATTTCGAAGACACAATTGCCGAATTGAGTAATAGGTTTTTCACGAATGCAGAAACCACCAGATAGTGCACCAGAAAAGATTTCTACCATCAACCCAAGCGCAAAACCTTTGTGCGGTTGATCGCCGCCGAAAGGAAGAATTGTACCTGGCGTTGCACCATAGATAGCGGTAGGGTCGTTTGTTGGCTTGCCTTCACAATCGAGCAGCCAGCCATCGGGGCATTTCTCACCTGCAATGCGTTTAACGCGCACTTTGCCCTCTGCAGTAACGCTAGTGCCAAAATCCAATACTAGCGTTCCATCAGGATGAGGCACACCAAACGCAATCGGATTCGTTCCTAGCCGTGGAGCTCTTCCGCCGGGTGGAGCCACACGAGCTACTACGCCGTGAGTATTGACCATGAGCATCGAAACCATGCCGGCTTCGGCGGCTTGTTCACAATATTCGCCCAGTCGACCGATGTGGCATGAATGAATGAGCGTACCAAGAGCGACTCCGCTTTCTCGAGCCTTGGTAATCAATTGTTCGGTTAATCGCGCAGCCTGTGTTTGGCCAAATCCCCAATTGCCGTCGGCCTGCAACAGCGATGGAGTTTCTTTGATGATTGTCAGGGGTGCATTAGGTTTGACTTCACCATTTGCCACGCCATCAAGATAATAGGGAACTCGCATGACGCCATGGGAATCGTGGCCGCGCAGGTTAGCAGCTACCAAACTTTTGCCGACAAGTTGTGCTTCTTTTAAGGGAACGCTTCCCGCTTGTAAAAGGGCAGTTGCGAGTTCGGTTAAATCTTTGACAGAAATGGTAGGCATGAGAATAGCCAGCGACAGGTCGTTTGCAGTACTTTAAAGGGAAGATAATTCAATTAATTTGATCGTGGGACACTTTATTGACTAGCACTCCATTGTCGCAAAGCCTCGTATGCAGCGATAGCGACCGTATTTGAAAGATTTAGGCTTCGCACTTGTTCGCGAATGGGAACGCGAAGCGCGCGTTCGCGATTCGATTCTAACAGCGAAGGGGGTAAACCGTTTGATTCGCTGCCAAATACCAATATGTCGCCTTGCTGATAAGTTACATCTGTGTAAAGTTGAGTTGCCGTTTTAGTAAAGAACCAAGGACGCTTGTCTGACGATTGCTCGCAAAGTTCGGATGTTAGCGCGTTCCAGTCGTCGACGACTGCCCATTCCAGATGTTCCCAGTAATCGAGTCCAGCCCGGCGCAGGTAGTAGTCGTCAAGGCGAAACCCCAATGGGCGGACCAGCCATAATTTTGCTCCGACCGCTACGCAGGTGCGGCCTACACTTCCTGTATTGTAAGGAATTTCTGGTTGATGCAGCACGATATGCAATTGTGGAACGTATTTCATTCCCTGGCGATACCGCGCCGCGGTTACTTCGTCAAGCGGTTCCCAAGTTTCATAGTCTGCGTCGTAGACGTACCCACGTGTCTGAAGCGAACTTACTAAGACCATAACAACTGATTTACACAAGGAAATCACAAAAGTAATCAGAGGAAATGCTAGATTAAAAAGCTCATTCTGAATGCATTTAGCTGCAGACGGGAAAAGTAGTGTTTTGGTAGTATCCGGTTCTGGCTGCCTTAAATACCGTACCGAAGCTTGAATTTACAGAAATTCATCTTAAAGCTTTAATTTTCGCGCAAACACAGTAGCATTACGCACCGTTTTTATGTGGCTAGCAAGCAAACCGGTTTAACTCTGGAAGAGCTAATCGACTTTAGTGGCCATTGAATGACCAACCAACTTTTGAATTTGCCCGTTGCAGGCGTTCTTGGAGATGTTGTCCAGGCATCCCATACCGGCGGCGTTGTGGTGACCGCACCTCCGGGTTCCGGAAAAACTACTTTGGTGCCAGCGGCAATATTAGATGATTTAGCAGCGGAGAGAAAAGTCATTCTTGTGCAGCCAAGGCGATTGGCGGCCCGAGCAGTTGCTCGGCGAATTGCCGGGTTGCGTGGTGGCACTGTTGGCGGCGAAGTGGGGTATCAGGTTAGGTTTGATTCTTGTGTCTCGCGTAATACGCGGCTGGTGGTAGTGACAACGGGCATTTTGCTGCGGCGACTGCTCGATGATGTAGCAATTGAGGATGTCGGCTGTGTGGTACTCGATGAGTTTCACGAACGGACGGTTGAGATGGATTTGGTGCTCGGGCTGCTCGTGCGATTGCGGCAAACGCTGCGGCCCGATTTGCGAATTGTGGTGATGAGTGCCACGCTGGCGACGGAACCGGTTGTGCAGCTATTGGGAAATTGCCCGGTAATTCACGCCGAAGGAAAAATGTTTCCGGTGCAAATTCATTATACGCGACGCGGTGAGCGGCGATTAATAAATGAGTTGGTTCCTGCGACCGTACCCGAAGCATTGCGCGATACAACTGGGCATGTCCTAGTGTTCTTGCCGGGTGTGGGGGAGATTTTGCGCTGCCAGGAAGCACTAGCACCGTTGGCCGAGCGAGAAGGACATGCGCTGCTGCCGCTATTTGGGGATCTACCGCCGGATCAACAAGATCGAGTGCTTGGAGATCTTGGGCGGCGGAAGATTATTCTTTCGACGAACGTAGCAGAGACGTCACTAACCATTGAAGGCATCACCGCAGTGATCGATTCTGGTCAAGCACGGCAGATGCGCGTGTCAGCGGCCACCGGTTTGCCACGCTTAGAGTTAGTTCCGATTTCGCAAGCCTCTGCAGAGCAGCGCGCTGGGCGAGCTGGACGGACGGGACCGGGAATTTGCTGGCGGCTGTGGGATGAGCAATCGCACAAGGGACGTCCGGTTGCAGAAACGCCAGAGGTACTTAGGAGCGATTTGGCCGAGACACTTTTGCAGTTGCTCACGCTGGGGGAACGCGACGATTTTCCTTGGCTTGATCCTCCGCCGGCAGAAGCGCTAGTGAACGCGCGGCAATTGTTGCGATTGCTCGGCGCGATCGACGACCAAGATCATGTTACGTCGCTGGGAAAGGAATTGGCGCGGCTGCCTGCTCATCCGCGATTGGGACGATTATTGCTGGCCGGCGCAGAACATGGTGTGCTTAGGGAAACATCGATTGCCGCGGCACTGCTTTCGGAACGCGACCCATTTCGGTCGGCGCAATTTCAGCAGCGCGGGCCAAAAGATTACGGTGCTGTGCGAACACGATCGGATGTTGTTGATCGTGTCCTTGCATTACAGGCCTTTCACACCGGAACATACCGACCGAGCGCCGATTTAGAACTGCATCCTGGTGGAGCAAGAAATGTGCTACGAGCGGCGGAGC
>CAZIGP010000094.1:0-8600 GCA_964538425.1 uncultured Pirellulales bacterium
GGGTCTACCTTTCCATGCGTCGGCGTGTACGGCTTGCCAAAGGCGCTGAGCGGCACAAGCGTGTATTTGTCCATAATTGCGTGAGCGGCCTGGTAGTCTTTCGGCGTTCCTGTGCAATACGTCCGACCTAAAATCCAGACCATATTAGTGGGCGACTTGAGCTGCTTGACATCGGCGGGAAGCTTGCCCGCCCAATTTGGACCAGTGATTGCGTACGTTTGCGCTTTGGTACCGGTCGTCCGCTTGCCGGGAACCGTGAATACGTTGGTCCAGCCGCTGAGCATTGGCATCAAGTAGTAACGCCCGTCTTCGTCTGGCAAGCTCAAGACGTATGGCTCCTTCTCAAGATCGAGCCACGCCGTCGAGTACAGCGTATCCGCGTTTGGAGCGGTGACATCCTTGAACGAGGCATCGGGGTACTGTCTCATCAAGAGGAATTGCCCCATCGGAGCGTGCGTACCTTCTGGCGAGGCAGCATTCGTCATAACTCGACGAGTCATTTCCATCGTTACAAGCGGATAGCCATAGACGTACGCGTCCTGGCCGATTTGGAATGCTTCGTCATTCGAGAGTTCCGCGGCGCTGCCGGTGCTGAAACAAACGGTTAGACTCAAACCGGCCACAAGCGCGATCGATAAAAGCTGGTCTTTCTTCATGGATGCCTCATAAATTTAATTAATGACTTGCTGGTAAAACTCTGAAACACTGCACAAAGCTCGAAGAGATTCCGCCTTTGAAGTTTCGGTCTCAAAATCGCACTGTACCATACACTTGCATGCAGCTCCGTCGAGCCCCACTAGCAGCGGGTTGTTTCGGTTATTGCCTTAGTTGGAATGCGGAAAGAATGAGTGATGTAGCTTCTATACCCAGGGCGGCGTTGCCGCGGCGCTTGCTGTGGGCTGGAGTCTGTCCGGAAATTCGAACCAGTGAACTTCAGCCTGTAGGAGATGTCTCCTGACGCCGAATGAATTGCTAGTGAACCAACAATCTTGAATTCTTCGGAAACAGAGTCGCAAGCCTACATTGGAATATTCCTGTCCCCTTAGTTCCCGCTGATCACTGATGCCATTCCAACCACGACCAAACTGCATGGTGCTGGTGGGTAACAGGGTGACAATGGGCGATTCGCAACTGAGTCATTACTCGGACACAACCATTCCGGGGCGCTTCACGGCGACGGGGGCGTGGCAGCCTCGTAAGTAGTCGAGCACGTCGGAGAGTTCTGCGGTGGCCAGGGCCAAGCAAGTGTCAGCGCCACCGTAGTAAATGCGAATCTTGCCGCTGGCTTTGTCGAGAATCCAGCCACAGGGAAAGACGACTCCGCTGACATCCCCGTGGCGTTCGTAAGGCATCTCAGGCGCAAAAATCCATTCGTCGCTGCGACGGCGCACCCGGCATGGGTCTTCCAGATCGAGTAAAGCCAGCCCGAGTCGATATAAACAACCACCTGCCGTATGCCGCACCCCGTGGTACAGAATTAACCAGCCTTCGGGTGTTTCCAATGGCGGTGGGCTGAGGCCTATTTTATTGGCATCCCACCATGCGCCGCGCCGCGCGTGCAAAAGGATATGATGGTCGCCCCAATGGGTAAGATCGGGGGAGAACGATAACCAAATGTGTGCGCCTGAGCTTCCTGCGGAAACGGGCCGATGAATCATCGCGTATCGGCCGCCAAATTTTTTGGGAAAGACGGCGGCGTCTTTGTCTTCAGGGGGCATGACTGGGCCAAGCCGCTTGAACGTGATGAAATCTTTGGTTGCCGCCAGGGAGACAAGTGGACCGCTCGGTGAATAAGCCGTATAGGCGATGATCCATTCTTGACGATCTTCGACCCAGGTTAGCCGGGGGTCTTCGACGCCCCACGCTTCTTCGGAAAAATTCTCGACATCGGGAACAAAGCTGGGTTTAGAGTCGATCTGCCAGTTTGATACGCCGTCGTTGCTGCGGGCGACCGTGAGATGTGAATGACCGCGACGGTCCTCGACACGGACGAGCAAAATGGTCTCATCACCAACCTGACACGCGCCAGCGTTAAACGCTGTGTGTGCCGGATAAGGCCAATCTTGGGCCGTCAAGATTGGGTTGGTTGGATGTCGATGAAATAGTTCGGTGTGCAAATTGGGGAGTTTAGATTCTCGCAGCATGCGAATTCCTTTTCCTTGGGGATGAAGCGTTCCATCAAGTTAATTAAGAGTTAAGTTGCGGTAGACGATTCCAGTAAGGGGGATGCTTCCAGAGAATTGTCCAATAGGTGTTGAATTTCTATGTTGTGAACTACAGACCACAAATAGGCGAGGGTTGATTCGGCTCCTTGATTGCGGTTGACGCCAGTCGGGTGGAGGCCATCAAAGCATCCACCGGTTAAGACATCGGCCAGTGGTTCTTGCAAGCTGTTTAGGCCGTGGAACCAATCGTGCGATCGACAAAAGGTGGACAAGAGTTTTTGGTCGCGGAGTAGGTCGAATGCAGTCAGGGCGGCATCGGCCATGGTGATTGCCTCCACCGGTTGTTGATCGTACAGGGACTTGCTTTCTCCATGCGGGAACCAATCGCTGTTTCCAATTGGCCAAAAGACATTTTCTGATGTGGTTGCCCGATCGAGAAATGCGAACGATGTTTCGGCCACATCAGCAAAACCCTTTCCTGGCCAACTTTGCTCGGCGATAAACAGGGCATGTGGCAACACAGCATTTGCATACGTCAATCGCGACTCGAACCATTGCCAATCGGGTCGCATCGATCGATGGTAGCATTCCATCAGTCGCTCGGCCGCCGACCAGGCTACGAGTTCAAGCGGCTCGATATCTTCCACTCTGGCTTTCCTAAGCTGTCCCCAGGCAATGATGACATAGGCTTGCGCGCGAAGACTTCGCAATTCGGCGAGAGCAGGCAAAACGGCATTGATCAACTCTCTGGCCAGGGCGCGATATCCAGAGGGCAAATCGCTTCCAAGCACTTCGGCCAAGGCACGAACTGCTTGGCCTTGGCAGTCGCCCGTACCGGCGGCATCTAACCAGTCTCGTTGATAACTGAGAAAATTATGGAAGCCGCGCACCGGGCAACGGGCGTGTTCTAAAAAACTAAGATACAACGAAACTCGGCTCAACATACGATCATCGGAATCATGGCTCCACAAACGAGTACATAGCCGCAACGCTCTGGCGTTGTCGTCGGTTGTATATCCGCTTTCACGGCGTGGCACGCAATAAATGGCGTGTTGAATCAGGCCTGTCGAGTCGGTCATTCGATCCAGATGATCCAGAATAATCCAATCAAGGTTGGGCATTATACGCCTCCTGGCGAGAGGTTTAGTTCTAAGCGTGGATGGTTTAACACTGGAAAAGCTCGGCGATACAGGTGATCGCGCCGCGCATCGTCCTGTAGCACAACACGGCTGAATAATTCCAGATAGCGGCGGCCCACGCTGGGCCAGGCCATAGGTTTGGCATATTCGTATGCCCTGCTGCGAGTTTCGATTTGAAAAGCGGTTTCGGTTAGAAATCGGAGAGTTGCATCGGCAAAGGCTTCACTTTGACCAAACGGCGCTAGCAGCCCACGCCCTTCGGCAAGCACTTCCTTGGCATACAAATAGGGCGTGCTGACTACAGCTAGTCCCGCGGCCAGTGCGTAGGCCAACGTGCCGCTGGCGATCTGATCTTTTCCTGGATATGGAGTGACGAACACGTCACAGGCTTGAAGGTGCTGCAGAAGCTCCGTCAGGCTGAGGAATCGGTTGATAAACTGCACATGTTTTCTGACGCCCAATTCATCGGCCATCTTGACTAAACTTTCACGGTAAACCTCGCCTTCACGTCGTTTTACTTCGGGATGAGTCGCACCCACAATTAGATATAGTGCCTGGGGGCACCGATCCACAATTTTGGGCATGGCTTGAATCATGTATTCCAGTCCTTTGCCGCGGTTGATCAGCCCGAACGTGCAGATGACTTGCCGTCCGTTGAGACCCAACCGCTCTTTTTGTGAACGATCGCGTTCAAAAGGCACCTCGGGAACACCATGGGGAATCACTTGCACATTTCGTGGTGGTACGCCATAAACCTCCGACAAAAGCCGGCTCGCCACTTTGGTCATGACGACAATTCCCTGACTATGAAAGGCAAGATTTTGAATGATGTGCCTGGGCAGTGGGTCCGGTTCGGTTAACAGAGTATGGAAGGTTGTAACAATCGGCTTGCGGCACGCCTGCATAAAGGTAAGTATTTGCTTACCCCACTCACCAGGATAGAGACCAAATTCGTGCTGCAAACTCACGACATCGCACGGACCATCGTTGGCGATTTCGGCAGCCAAGCTGTATGCACTATGACGTTTGTTATCAATGACATGGACTACGCGCGTGTCATCGTAGACACGCGCGCTAGTTTTCTGGATTGCGGCCACCGAGGAAACAGGTTCAATCGCCGCCAAATCCACCGCATCGGCGGAATCCCGAGTAAACGTCGCCAGCCCGCATTCTTCGGGCGGGTAGGTTGAGATAAATAGGGGTCGAATAGCATGCACTTATCACCTCCAAGAACTATTGTGTGTGTGGTAGGCAATCGAGATTTCATTCGTCGATTCAATTTAAAAGTTGGCTGAATTTGCAAATGTCTAAAAAATCGAGAGTAGAATCTTTCGAGGTTTGTAAAGCCGGAGCTAAATTCTTTTACGATAGTGATATTAGGACTAAACCTTAGTTGTGGCCGCTAGTTCGCCAGTGGGTATCTGTTGGTTCGCGCGATTCTCCAACGGTGATGGATCGAGTCCTTGTCGCAGCGTTGACAAAGACCAAAAAATAAACGTGGCTGACCACCTGCAAGCAGATGATCAGCCACGTCGGTTTACTCGTTAACAAGCCGCCCGATACAGCCGGGTTGCTCTTTATCTAGTCAGCCGAAAGCTGTTCATGATCTATTTGGCAGAATAGGAAATGTTCATTTGCACACTTCCCTCCAACTACAACATACACCTTGCTGATGAGAAAGCAATGGGTATTATCGATTCACGAGTCAGATATCGACTTATTTTCTTGGAAGGGAGTGATTAAGTCGTGTTTCTTCAACAAATAGGGTAAATGCCATTTGGCAAGGAAGGCCCTTTTGGCAATTCAGCAAAGTAATCTTCACCTGACAATGCGCAATCCTTGTATTATCTGGCCCTTTGCTCGAAGATTAAAAACTGTTTTGTGCCCGGTGCAGTCTAAACACGACTCATCCAATGGCCGACATGAAAACTCAAGGTGAGATCGAAGCAGCTATCTGCGATGGAATTACACGATTTGAGCAACAGTACATGGGCAGAGGGCCGAAGTCGATTCATACGCATCTCATCGGCGACTTATTGGTTATTCGCTTGCAGGGTGTTTTAACTGCCGCTGAGCAGCATCTTGTTCAATCGTTGCCCGTCGAGAAAGGCCGGGACTTGCTAAAGCAAGTTCGAACCCACTTGGTCGAAACTGCCCGGCCGGTCATGGAAGCGATGATCGAAAAAGTGACTGAGGTTAAGGTCTTAAGTCTGCATCATGACATTAGCACAATAACCGGTGAGGAGTTAATTGTTTTTACACTTGCGAATGTACCTCTGTTTCGCAGCATTCGAGCCAAGGCATCCGGAAGCTGAATTTCAGCTTCAAGGTTGGTGGCATTGAAGAATTGAACTTTTCACCCGAACGTTTCTACCAATAGAGTTCATGCAAAATGAGTAGAGAGGACGCGCATGTTGAGCGAACGCGATGTTACCACACTTTGGCGGAAACTTTTTTTAGGGCAGACTATCACGCCTAGCTTATTAAAAGAGGCGAGCATGCTGCTTGATCGTTTGAGCACAGAGAGTCCGCTACGAATTCGCTTAGCAAAGGAACTGGATGATATTCGGAAGTTAGCTAAAAAATAGAGTAATAGATCTACTTAGGCGTATGGGTTCATTCTAATATGCTTATTCAATAAATCATCATCGTCCGATTTGCCCGGCAGTGTGGCTTTTTATGCGACCCAATTTTCCGTTGCCGTGACTGACTTTTTTGTAATGTTCAGCGATGTCGAACTCCTGCTTTACGCCAGCCACCGCAAGTTGCGGAAGTAGAAGCGGAGTTTCTTTATGGAGTTTCCTTACGTTCAATCGTTCGCTCATCGTTTTAAATGTCGTGGAAATTGTTTGGGGATAAGTTTGGCTGCTGCGAATTGGGTCTGGCGCTTTCGGCCACCCTGCTGAACACATCCTATTTACTAGTTTGTAACTCCCCGATAGTATGGATGATCTTGTCGGGGCAATTTTCTTTTCGGGGTGATCTTATGGTGTTTTGTGTTTACCAAGATCAGGCTAGTCAGTGGCGCTGGTATTTGAAAACTTCGGACGGAAAGCGCCTCGCGGAATCGTGTGAAAGTTATGAGAGTCGATCTAATTGCACTGCCGCCATTGAATTGGTGAAATCGACCGCCGGGGCGCGAATTGTTGACTCGCATCAAGGACCATCTTCTGATTGAGCTATATTAGTGTTGTATGTCGAGAACTGCTAAACATCTTGAATTGACTTCCGAGCAAGTAGATTTACTGGGAAAAATGTCTGATCGAAATGTCGGTGTGCGATTAAATTGCACCGCTCAACTTGTGAAAAGGGCTCGACGCGAACATAGCATCGCCCCTTACAAGCCGCCGAAGCAACCATGGACGGCCAGGGAAATTGCCTTGCTAGGCAAGATGTCGGATGCGAAGGTTGCCGCACGTCTTGATCGACCTGTTCAGATTGTGATGTTGAAACGACGGGAGCTAAATATCCCTGCGGCGAAGAAAATACGAGCGAATCAAGGGAATAATATCGGTCGCTGGAAATGGGGGCCGACTGAATTGCTAATGTTTTATCAGTATAGCGATAAGGAAATCGCCAAGATTACTTGTCGGTCGCTGGAAGATGTGAAAGCAAAGCGAGCGGAGATTAAAAGCTCCAAGAAGTGACACGCCGGCGAATGAGATCTCTTGTGGCCGAACCCTGCTTTTGAGTGGGATTATTCCGCACTCTCTCTATCTAACCCTCGCCGCGTTGCCTCATCGCTCTGTGTCTCGATTTAACAACGTGCATATGGCACGGATCATGCACCCTGTTCGCGTGGGTACTCAGGAGGATCAATCGATGTTGGAAAAGGGATTTACATTCGACCAACTCGGATTTTTTGGAGTGGAATTCAGATGGGATTTCTGATGTTGACGTCTGCGCTTGGGGACTGGAAAAATTGATTTGTTTAACAGCAATTTTTGACCGGCGAAGGATTATCCGGTGGTGTGATGGAAGCAAGAGTGGTTTAAATTCGTCCAAGGCATTCTCAAAGAAAAAGCATTGCGGTTGAGCGCAAAATATTTTGCCTGATATTTCGGAAATGTCGGCAGGAATCGACGTGTAGTCATGAAACGTGCTACGGTTCTAAGCTGGAACAAAACAATTTCGACAAGGGGCATGTCGATGGTGGAACAGCGCAAACGCAAAATCGTCAACCGATTTCAATGGAAGCTAGCCTTCCGAATGGTGGCGTACTGGTTTATTTATCAGATTACGCTCTTCAATTTTCTATTTTGTTGGCGGTTGATATCCGAAGGAATCGGCAATCCGATCGAACAGTATGGCCGCTTCGTGGCGGATTACTGGCCGATTTTCATTTGCTTTTTGATCGTCGTACCGGCGCTCGCTTGGGACGCGATGAAATTTTGTCATCGCGTGGCCGGCCCGATCGTGCGATTTCGACAAACGGCTTGTAATATCGCTGATGGCAAGCCAGTTCAACGTATCAAGTTACGTCCCAATGACGAGCTTATGGAACTTAAGAATGACTTTAACGCGATGCTGGACAAGCTAGCGGCGGACGGCTCGATTGTATTGATTGAGCCTGAAGAAAAGTCTGAACCATTCGAAGATCTCAACGAATCTGTCTTGAGCGGCCGTGAGCAGTATGCGTAGTGTCGATTCAATCAGCCGGTGTAATGAGTTACGACGGTGCTCCGCGCGTCGAGGTATCGCAGCGGTCGAATATGCGCTGGTCATTTCTGTCGTGTCCATCATGGTGACTATCGCCGCTCAGAGAATTCAAGCTGCTATCAGCCAGGCCGCGCAGAGGGTGCAACAAGCCACCAGCGGGGAAGTTAAGCTGGGAGCAGGCACTCAGATTCAGACAAAAAAGGTAGAGCAAAATACAACTGATGTGCGCGGTGCAAAGGAATACTGATTGTCGTTCTTAAAAGCTGCCAGGATTTTTGTCTCGCCGACAATCGAGAGACCTGGCATGCTTTATGGGAAGTAGAGAGGGCAGAAAATACATTCCCTTAGGGCAACATTTCTAACAATCTGGCATCGACGTCAGGTACAATGTCCAGAACAAAAATCTTTGGAAATCTTTCTAAGATTTACGCGTTTGCAACGAATATAGCGCGGGGCACGTTCTCTTCATCACGAGGTTAGGCCTATGAATTCGCTTTCAATGCTCGCGCAGGTTGCTTCTGATTCACAGGATATTTGGCGGCAGACTCTCATCCTGTTGTCACGACAAGCCATACCGTTGATTATGGGTGGTTTGGCGATCATCGGCGTGACGGCTTACCTCATCTCTATGGCATGG
>CAZIGP010000094.1:8610-10141 GCA_964538425.1 uncultured Pirellulales bacterium
ATTGATCCGGACGCAGAAGATCAAAAGAAGCCTCAATGAAATTGCGATTCTCGATGCGCGACTTGCACTGGCTGACAATGAGGATAGCAATTTTCTGATTTGCAGAAAGTTAGGTAAGATTGCAGGTTAACCCACTTCAATGAGCTCTCTGTCCGCCACGGAAGGCGTCTCTGCTCTCTTTTTACGGCTTACTACCGCGGATTCTTTCTACTTGTTCGATCTCCTTGGTCAAATCTTTTCCGACGTCACTATCTTTCCAGCGGGAAGATTCGTCGAGTTTGATTAGCCAGCTTTCACAGGGGTCGTACACGGCGGTGCCGCTTTGCAGTTTGCAATCGAGGACGTGGCCGCCTTGCTTGTGGTCGGTGCTGAGAAAATGCCAATGGTAGCCTGGCACGCTTAGCCCACCGACCCATTTGGGAGAGCGAATGGCCACGAGCGTTCCTTTCAAGTTTTCGTGAGTCCATACGCTTTGCGTTTTGGCTACTTCCACGAGCGGAGGATAAGGGGGTTCTTGACGTGCCACGCTGCGGAACGTGATCGATTCAAAATCGCCATCTACGCGAACTGCATAAAAACAATTGGCGTCTGTCAGCGTACTATCCAGATGGGCTTCGAGTTCTTCCAATTTATTGAGATTTGCACAATTCACTTGGCCTGTTTTATCCAGCCGCGTGACGACGGCGAACGGCGTTGTCGCTGTTGACGAAACCTCGATTATCGTGCCGTCCGATTTTGCCTTGTAGGCTTTGCCATCGAGCACAATGAGTTCGCCATCGAGATGGTCGTACGTTCCGACGCCGAAATCACCGTAGCGCAACAATTCTTCGATGGTCATTACGCCGTCGTACTGTCCGAGCATGAGCGCACTTAGAATCGAGACCTGCGTGATTTGTTGCCGGTCAGCGGTTGCGGGCGAAAAAGAGGAATTTTGACAGCCGGCTAAAAAGGAAAGTGTCGCAACAAGGAAAATTTTGCTCGTGAGGCGCATATGAATAAATAAAAGGAACAGCGTTCGATGGTTGGCGTTGCAGACTTGGCAAACTCAATCATGCTGCGTGGCCAACTGCCAGTGAAGAGGATCGGAACGAGGCTAGAACATACCTCGTTTTCCTTGTGAAATAAAGGAGATTCGATTCGAGGGGATGTGAATCCAACGTGCTTATTGGAAGAATTTAATGTGGCTACTTTGTGTGCGCCTGGCCGGGTTGCTAACGGCGTCATCCGCTTGGGCCCGAAGTGGATCAAACTGCGGGAGGAGCAGTCTTTCCTGCTTGGTACTCATCTTTGTTTCCCGTGCCTGTTGGATGGCGCGGATCTTTGCTCCGTTCGTCTTTTTCTTGGTCAAGGTTGCTGTCGTGCTCATGCTCGTAAGGCGCATGGGAGCTGTGCTCTGTACCTTGCTTGTCGAAATACTGATTTCCAAACTGATCGCCTGTGGCGCCTGGAAATTCAGGAGCAGTATCGTTGGCTTTGTGTTTTTTTGATTTGTTCGTGGACATTTTGTTCTCCTTTTTTATTTGTTTCTGGC
>CAZIGP010000095.1:0-10131 GCA_964538425.1 uncultured Pirellulales bacterium
GGGCACGCTCAGGATCACCGGCAACTATGGCTTCGTAGATGTTCTCGTGAGATTTCTGAGTCTTGACGCGCCATTCTTGTGTCCAGGGTAAATACCCGAGGTAGGGACCTAAGCAACCCAACAAGGCCTCCACCATCATCGCCACCACGGGATTTCCGGCTGCATGTGCCATAGCCATGTGGAACTGGATATCGGCCTGAACAAATTCTTCCCGGCTGTCATCTTGTGCGACCTTACTCATCGTTTCCAACGTCTGTCGCATTGGTAGCATATCTTCAAGTCGTCGGCGCTGAGCTGCCTGGGCACCCACCTCTAACTCGATGATTCGCCGCGCGTCGAGTAGATAAATCAAATTGTGGTCGCGTTGCATCAAATTGGTAGGCAACGTGCCTGCTAAGGCATCGACCATCGGCGCAAAATTCAAAGACTGCAAAAATGCACCCGATCGCGGATGCAATTTGATAAGCCCCATCGCCTGCGCCTGCACCATAGCGTCTCGCACCAAGCTAGGGCTAACCTTCATCGTACCGGCCAATTGGCGAATCGAGGGCAGACGGTCGCCCACCGATAGTCCTTGGGAACGAATATGCTCTACAAGGCGCTGAACAACCTGTCGGCCATTAGTGAGTGACTTTTTCTTGGGCATGGGCATTGACGGTAGTATATACCGCGGACTGACCATGGCGGAACGGCCGTTTGCAATGCAGCTGGAATCGGGTGAAAAATTTTGCATACCGATCTATCGGCAACCCAGCATAAGTTTGAAAAGAACGTTTCGTAGTGAAACTGCTTGACTCCAAACTGTTAAAGGACTAACATGATTATCAGTGATTATCATGCATCAGTCAAGCGAAATCATCTAGAATTATGACAGCAAGCGTTGGTCGACCCCATTTTAAAGTCGGGCTTACCGCCGACTTCTATGATCCATCTGGGAAGCCAAAATTCCCCGATTTGGGGCTATCGATTTTTGAGGGGGTTCCGGGAATCCAACACCATCGGCTTGATCGGTACGAGCCTCAGATGAGTGCCGATCAGGTTCGCGATACCCAAGGGGTGGTCGTGTTAACTCCTACGGTAACTGCTGAAACCCTGAAAGCTGCCGAAAATTTGCTCGCCATAGGCCGTTTCGGTGTAGGTTATGAGGGTATAGATGTCTCAGCATGCACGGCTGCTGATGTCGTGGCTTTTATCGCTGCTGGTGCCGTCGATCATTCCGTCGCAGAAGCCACTGTTGCCTGGATGCTTGCCCTCACCCATCACCTACGAATCAAAGATCAATTGGTCCGCACGGGCCGGTGGGATGACCGTGCGCAATATATGGGGCGGGAGTTACGCGAAAGGACTTTTGGGGCTATCGGTTTTGGTGGAATAGCACGGGCCACTGTGAAGCTGCTGCAATGTTTTAGTATGAAGCAACCGCTCGTCTATGATCCATTTATAGATGCTCATACCGCCGAGCGCTATGGTGTAAAACTAGTTGGCCTGGAAGAACTACTCTCGAAAGCCGATTTCATCTCAATTCACTGTCCGCTGACACCCAAGACTCGTGACTTAATCGGTCGTCGAGAATTGGCACTGATGAAACCAAATGCCTACTTGATTAACACAGCTCGCGGCGGCATTGTGAATGAGGAAGCGCTTGGCGAGGCACTGGAACAAGACCGAATAGCTGGGGCTGCACTCGATTGCTTTGCAACCGAACCACTTCAAGAACCGCATCCATTGAGTCGATTCGAAAATGTACTCTTTGCTCCGCACTCGATTGCCTGGACGCACGAGTTATTTCGCAAAATTGGTCAAGCTGTTTGTCAAGGTATGCTTGATTTAGTCGATGGTAAGCGACCGCATGGCGTAGTTAATCCTGAGGTGTTCGATCGCCCGAGTTTCCAGCAAAAATGGGCACGATTACGAACCGACAGAGAAGTAAGTTATTCGTAGCGGAGTTCGCATAATTTTTCATCGCAAGCCTTAAATTACCAACAATCACGAATTGTATGACTGCAGGCGGAAAACTTACCGGTCAAGTCGCTTGGATCAGCGGTGGTGCCTCAGGCATCGGTGCCGCTACAGCCGAGTTATTTGCTGCGGAAGGAGCCGCCGTGGCGATTGCAGACGTGCAAGATGATCGTGGAAATGCGTTGGCAGAGCGAATCAATGCAGCGAATGGTCGAGCCGTGTTCTTTTCGACCAACGTAACAGACGCAGTTCAAGTTTACAATTCTTTGAGCTCAACTGTAGAAGAGTTCGGCAAATTGCAAATTGTCGTTAACTGTGCTGGCATCGCTCATTGCGCGCCCCTCGACGAGTACGCCGAGAAAGATTGGGATCAACTAATGGCTGTGAATGTGAAGTCGATTTTTCTCGCATTTAAAAACGCTTGGCCGCATTTGAAGAAACATAATCGCAGTTACATTGTGAACATCGGGTCAATTAGTAGTTTTGTAGGGCAGGAAGGAACTCCCGCCTACACGGCTTCAAAGGGTGCTGTATTACAGCTTACAAAATCAATTGCACTCGACTATGCCGCATTCGGTCTGCGATGCAATTGTGTTTGCCCTGGCATTACAGATACCCCGATGCTGCGGTACCACTTGAGCAAAACTTCTGATCCAGAAGGCACGCTTCGCCAACGTTTGGAGCGGATGCCGATAGGAGTAGCAATACAGCCTTCAGATATCGCGAAGGCAGTGTTGTATTTATCGTGCGAAGAATCCTCTGGTATCACTGGTACTTCTTTGCTCGTGGATGGCGGATACTTGGCAGCAGCCGAATGGCACGCACCAAACCGCACGGCGTTTATGAAGTGATTTGAACAGAGTGTGTACGAATGGAGAATATATTCACCTTCTAGCTTGAGTCGACGTCAGTGCGATTCTAGAAGATGTTTCCCTCCTGCTGCCGTCAATCTACGCCAAATCAATTTGTATGAACCTTCGCCTCGCTTGTGCCGATTTTACGTTTCCATTGCTTGATCATGATCAAGTGCTGGATTTGGTTAAGTTATTGGGTTTTGACGGCATCGATATCGGACTGTTTGAAGGCCGGTCGCATTTGTGGCCATCAAAAGAATTTATCAGTACGACTGCGTCAGCGCGTGAACTCGCGAAAAAACTTAAGGATCGCGATTTGGAGCCCGCCGATGTTTTTCTCCAAACCGCACCTGATTTTATTTCGCTAGCGCCAAATCATCCTGAGATCAGCCAGCGTCGGAAAGCGCGCGATATGTTCGAGCGAACGTTGGAGTATGCTGCCGCCTGCGGTAGTCATCACGTTTCAGCGCTCCCCGGTGTGAATTTTGACACACAAGCTTCGTTTGATTCATGGAACTGCTGTTGCGAAGAATTAGCTTGGCGTTGCGAACGAGCGCAAAGCGCTAAGTTGATTTTTGGAATCGAAGCACATATAGGTTCGATCGCTCCGACACCGACTAAAGCTTTGGAACTAGTTAACGCTGTACCAGGATTAACGTTGACGCTTGATTACACACATTTTATCCGTGATGGTTTTTCCGACGAAGATGTGGAACCACTCGTGGCTCACGCCACGCATTTTCACGTACGCGGAGCGCAGAAAGATCGGTTGCAATGTTCATTTAAAAATAATGCGATTGACTATGGTCGTGTACTCGAGGCCATGCGAGCCACCGATTATGAAGGATACCTAGGCGTTGAATATGTCTGGGTCGATTGGGAGCATTGCAACGAGGTCGACAATCTTTCGGAAACGATTTTGTTTCGCGACCTTTTACGTGCAAGTATGCAACGAAATTAGAGCGAAATTACAGCGGCGTAACTTAATCCAAGAATTTTTGATCGAATCCATCGGAATGATTATGAGTGCACATAATTAGCAGATTTTCTATGTCTATGGACCTCGAGACACTCTCACAACTTGCGCGTCGCTATTTCCTGCAAGACTCTGCGCTCGGATTGGGCGGATTGGCGCTAACTTCGTTGCTATCCGGCAGTAAAGCTTGGGCAAAGGCGTCGCCCGACAATCCACTAGCGTTAAAGCCGCCTCACTTCGCACCTAAAGCAAAGCGAGTGATTTTTTTATTTATGGGAGGGGGTCCTAGTCAGCTTGATTTGTTCGATCCCAAACCTGCTCTGAAAAAATATGAAGGGCAGCAAGTTCCGGATGAAGTACTAAGAGGGGCCGACTTGCCGTTTATCGAGCGCGATGCCGCGCTCATGGCGTCGCCGTTTAAATTCGCCCAATATGGCCAATCGGGTGCGGTGGTTTCAGAATTGCTGCCGCATTTGGCGGAAGTCGTTGATGAGATTGCTTTGGTGCGGTCTATGCACACGGATGCATTTAACCACGCTCCAGCACAAATTTTTTTGAATACCGGTCATCTGCAGCTCGGCAGACCTTCGATGGGAGCGTGGGTCACATACGGCTTGGGTTGTGAATCCGAAAATCTGCCAGCATTCGTTGTGCTTAATCCAGGGAATGGACCCAGTGGCGGCGCAGCTTGCTGGGGAAGTGGATTTCTGCCTTCTGTACATCAAGGGGCATTATTCCGTGCAAAAGGCGATCCAATTTTATTTGTCTCCAGTCCGCCAGGGCATACAACAGAGATGCAGCGTGAGTCGCTCAACGTCATTAACCAACTTAATCAGCAACACTTGGATGTCGAGCGCGATCCCGAAATCTATAGTCGCATCAATGCTTATGAGATGGCATTCCGTTTGCAAGGCAGTGCACCAGAATTAATGGACCTGAAAGACGAGACGCAAGCCACACTCGATCTGTACGGTGTAATCCCCGGCCAAAAATCAGTCGGAGCCACATGCTTAATGTCTCGCCGGCTCATTGAACGCGGCGTACGGTTTGTGTCTGTATTGAACGTAAATTGGGACCACCATACTGATGTGGAAAGTAACTTAAAGCAAGCTTGTGGCCAAATAGATAAACCCGTAACGGCATTGATTAAGGATTTGAAGCAACGCGGTTTGTTGGACGATACTCTGGTCGTTTGGGCTGGTGAATTCGGTCGCACACCAATGGTTGAAAACAATCCCGCTTTAGGACGTACCCGAGGTCGCGATCATCATCCCAACGCATTCACCGTATGGTTAGCTGGCGGCGGTATAAAACCGGGACAAACCATCGGAGTAACCGACGAGCTTGGTTACCACGTTATCGAAGACCCCATCCACGTCCATGATCTGCAAGCGACAATTTTGCATCTGCTAGGGTTGGATCATACGAAGTTGACTTACCGCTACCAAGGAAGAGATTTTCGGCTTACAGATGTTGGCGGTAACGTGGTGCAAAAACTGCTCGCCTAAACCTAACTGGATCAATAATGAACAATTATCCGTATAAATGAGCGACAAGGATATAAAATTATCAGTCGGAACAATGATAATGAATGACAGACGCGCTAAAATTTTGAGTTGCTTCGCCGGGCTAATGCTTGGACTGTTGTGGCAAATTAGTTCCGCCATAGCAGAGGAAAAGGTTGACTTTAACCGACAGATTCGACCGCTCCTTTCCGACAAGTGTTTCAAGTGCCATGGGTTCGATCCAAAGCATCGTGAAGCCGATCTGCGGCTCGACACACCGGAAGGCGTTTTTGAAAAGCGTGACGATGGCAGCGCTCCAATTGTGGTTGGTCGGAGCACTGATAGCTTGGTTTTCCAGCGTATCAGCAGTGAAGATCCTGATATTAAGATGCCACCACCTGATTCGGGCAAGAAATTAACCACAGAAGAGATCGCGCTCATCAAACGTTGGATCGACGAAGGGGCGGAGTATCGCCCGCATTGGTCTTTTATTGCACCGCAACGGCCTGAATTACCTAAGGTAAACGACACAAAATGGGTTGTTAATTCTATCGATCAATTTATTTTGTCGCGAATAGAACAGGCAAAGCTTTCACCAGCATTGCCCGCCGATCGCTACCAGTTAATTCGCCGGGTTTCGCTCGACTTGACCGGTCTGCCACCGACGCCGGAAGAAGCCGATGCCTTTGTCCATGATAATTCTCCTCGTGCTTACGAGGAGCTGGTCGAGCGATTACTCAATTCGCCGCACTATGGCGAACGTTGGGCGTTGTGGTGGCTCGATTTAGCACGCTACGCCGATACGAATGGTTATGAAGTCGATCGCCCTCGTTCTATTTGGCCGTATCGCGATTGGGTTATCAATGCTTTCAATAGCAATATACCGTTCAATGAATTTACCGTCGATCAAATTGCAGGTGATATGCTTCCCGACGCAACTTTATCGCAAAAAGTTGCTACAGGTTTCCATCGCAATACATTTTTCAACGAAGAAGGAGGGCACGACTACGAACAATTCCGCTGGGAATCGATTGTCGATCGCGTGCATACCACCAGCACAGTATTCTTGGGTTTGACTATGGCCTGTGCTCAGTGCCATACACATAAATTCGATCCGATTACTCACAGAGAATATTATGAGTTTTTTGCTTTTTTAAATAACTGCGATGAGCCGCAAATGGAAGTGCCTCAGCCGGAAATGATTGCGCAGCGCGAAAAGACATTAGCAGAAATTGCTGAATACGAAGCAAACTTGCTGGAGAAATTTCCCTGTAATTCTGAGGACCGCGATAAACGTGCAAAGGTTCTCCATGAAAAATTTGACGCCTGGCGCACCCAGACTGCTGCTGAGTCCAGAAGCTGGACGGTGTTAGAACCGATCGAATGGAAATCAAAAAATGGCACCACACTTTCCAGACTTAACGACAATTCGATACTGGCAACCGGAGATCAGCCTGAAACAGAATGCTACGACATTGTTTATCGCGCTCCGCTTAAAAAAATCACGGGCATTAAATTAGAGGCCGTACCTGATCCTCGATTGCCGTTTGGCGGGCCTGGCCGCGGTTTTTACGGGCAGGATGGCACATTCTTGCTGTCAGAAATTTCGGTGCAAGTTCGACCTCTTAGTAGCGATCACGAAAAAACATCTGAGGATGGACTTCGCGACATCGAGTTGGTGCATCCGAGTGCTTCCTTTGCTGCTGATTCTATCGCAAAGGCAATAGACGGCGAAAAACTGAGCGGTTGGCACATTAAAGGAGGTATCGGTCGGCGGGTGGTTGCTACATTTGAATTTGCCAAGCCGATCAAAATCGATGCTGGCGCTGAACTCAGCATTAAGTTTCTGCAAAATTTCATGCAATCCCAAACTCTCGGACACTTCTATGTTTGGGCCACTGACGACGATGGACCATTGAACGCATCCAACATGCCGAATGAAGTCGAGAAAATATTACTCCACCCTGTGGATACATGGTCACCCAAAGATCGAAAAGACGTAGTTCAGTATTATCTCTCCATCACACCAGAACTGAAAGAAGAACATAAGCAGATCGAATCGCTGCAAAAGCTGCTGCCGGTTATTCCCACGACGTTGGTGCTTGAGGAACGTCAAAACAAGCGCCCTAGTCATGTGCATAGCCGAGGAGAGTTTAAACGCAAAGAAGCGGTAGTTACCCCTAAGACTCCTGGTTTTTTACATCCCTTGCCTGACGACGCTCCGCGCAATCGGTTGACGCTGGCCCGCTGGTTGGTAGATCGGAAGAATCCGCTTGTTGGCCGAGTCATCATGAATCAGATCTGGCAGAATTATTTTGGCCGCGGGATTGTCAGCACCCCTGAAGATTTTGGTACTCAAGGTGATCCTCCATCACATCCAGAGTTACTCGACTGGCTCGCATGTGAATTTATGGATAGCGGCTGGGATCTGAAGCATATACATCGCTTAATCGTCACGTCGGCGACCTATCAACAATCGTCGGCAGCATCACCGGAAAAACTAGAACGTGATCCGGAAAATGTGTTTCTCTCGCACGGCTCTCGCTTCCGGCTACACAGTGAAACGATTCGCGATGTTGTGCTTTCGGCCAGCGGTCTGCTCACAGGTAAACTCGGTGGTCCCAGCGTCTTTCCGCCGCAACCGGAAGGCGTTGTGGAAGCCTTGGCTTTCTTAAGCAAATCATGGGAAGTCAGTACTGGATCAGATCGCTATCGCCGCGGGTTATATACGCATCGCAAGCGCGGAGCGCCATACGCCGCCTATGCGGCATTCGATGCACCACCACAAAATGTTTGCTCCATGAAGCGTATTCGTTCGAACACGCCACTCGCTTCGCTTGCACTGCTGAACGACGAAGTGATTGTAGAGGCTGCCCAAGCGGTGGCAACACGTATTGCGAGAGAAGGTCTGGATGGTGATGAGGCAAAAGTTCGATTTGCATTTCAGCTTTGCCTGACCCGGCCACCGAATGATGCTGAATTTGCAACGCTTTTTTCTTACCTAGGACAGCAGCGCAAACGATTTGAAAACGGTCTTGATCATGCGGCAACCGTCGCAGGACTTACTGAATCCAAAGCTACTGAGGACAAGGAGAAAGTCGATCTTGCTACTTTTACAATGCTTGCCCGCGTGCTATTGAACCTTGATGAAACAATTTGTAAGGAGTGATCGTGTTAATCGAGTCTGCGTCTCCGGTTTGGATCTGATTTGAGTTCGAGTGTGTATTGAGTGTTAATGGTGTAATTTGGATTCCCAATCAAGAAGAGGACTTAACTATGAACGCATGCAGCAGAAGAGTGTGGGTAATCATGGCCGGAACAGTTTTGGTCATCGCCAGTACGTTTGGAAACGCAACGGCGGGTAGTCTTGTTGGTCACGCCCCTGATGTAAGAGTTGGCAGCTTTGGGGCATCGGCAACGGCAACGTGGGCGGGAGATTTTGACGACAAATGGAACCTCGTTGGCGATGCTGCAACGAAGTCGTTAGGCACTTACAACGGTATTACTCTTCCCTTTACGCCACAAACCGGCCATGTGTATACGATGTCAGCGGACGTGAATCCAAACGGCGTAGATAACACTCAATGGCTCGGATTAGGTTTCGCAGCTCATAGCGGATTTGATACTTACGATTTGCAATATTTTGGTGCAACGGGGACAGTCTGGATAGATAAGAAAGGAACCGTTGAAACCGCAATGGGACCTGGATTTGCCAACTATGCGCCGGGGCCAACAGGCATGATAAATCCCAAGAAACTTTCTGTTATTTTGGATACCACTACGAACCAAACCAATTGGAGTTTCACTTGGATGATAAGTAATACAGACGGAAGTAACAGCCAGATAGTTCGAGCTACAACGTCTTATGGTGGGATCCCAACCATTAATTACTTGGGATTTTCTGGCAATGCCGGCGCAAATGGCTTTGTAGATAATTTTCAGCTAACGTCTGATGGTACTGTACTTTACCGAGATACATTCACAATAGTACCCGAACCTTATTCAATAGTTTTACTTGGAATTATTGTGATTACTGGACTATTTGTCTATGGGCGACGCAAAAATAGTAAGGGATTACAATATTTTGCGAGTAGTTTAGTATTGATTATTTGGTCGAATTCAGCACTAGCTCAAGGCTTAGACAAAGGGCACCGACTTCTATTGGAACGAGGCTTGCAGATTCAAGCTTTAACATTCACCGGAGGCTCTACGGGAAGTGGAACGTTCGACTTAGATACGTTTAAGGCTGCCAATTTCACTACCGTAATTCGTACTTGGCGCGGGCAAAATGAGCTTCTCGGCCCAGCGCCAGGATATCCGTGGGCGCGATGGATGAATAGAACGTTTGATCCCGTATTCTCACCGTCCAGTGAAGTGCAATATGCCGACAGTTTAGTTAGCGTTCAATTGCTAGATGAACAAGATATTAATGATCCAACGATACGTGCTGAAACCAAAGCATGGTTTGATGAGTGGCGTCCTAAACTCCCCAATGTCATCCTCTACACAAATCAAGCTGGCGCTGGATTTTTGACCGATGCAAATCTGGCAGCCTATATGTCAGAATCTAAGCCCGATATTTTGACGTTCGATCGATATGCGTTTTACCAAGACGATCAACCGGGCCACAGCCCTACCCTTCTTTATGGCGATATGCAGCGATACCGCCAATGGGCTTTGCGAGGACTCGACCAATCCTCTACTCAACCGATTCCTTACGGAATGTATCTTCAAACCTATCAAAATACCTACCATCACTATCGTTTCCCTTCCGACTCAGAAATGCGGTGGAATCAGTTTGCAGCCTGGACGTTTGGTTATACGTTTACGGCAGCCT
>CAZIGP010000096.1:0-10096 GCA_964538425.1 uncultured Pirellulales bacterium
GGTCACAAACGTTCCTCGCCCACGGACCCGCTCGATAATGCCTTCATCCTCCAACTGTCCTAATGCTTGACGAACCGTCTGGCGTGACATACCTAGCATTTCAGATAACTTTGCCTCAGTTGGCAAAGCTTGTCCCGGTCTGAAGTGGCCGGATTTAATTTCTCCGTAGAGTTGGTCTCGTATGCGCTGATATTTCGGCCGCTCATCAGAACCATCATGTTTAGTAGTCTGTGAAAACTGAATGCGGCGAGGAGAACCAAAAGTAGTCAACGTATTATTCATTTTCACCGAAGAGCTTCCAATCATGGAAGTTGCAGCAGCGGTATTAGGTTAGCGGCTATTGTTTTTTGTGATGGCTTTCCGTTTAAGTTCATAACCTTGATATAAGATATGATTTGTCAAATCTGACTTTTAAGTGGCAATATTTGGGCGGCGCGGCAATACAAGCTGCACGAATAATAATGAACATGTGAGAAGTACGGCAGCAACTACGATGCTTTGCCTCAATCCAAAACAATCTGATATTGCTCCAAAGATGAGAGGTGCAAATGAAGCCGGTAGAGCTAAAAGGTTCGCATATGCCAAATTGCGACGAATACTTGCAGTGGCCGAGGCCGAAACAATGTAGTTTTGATTGTAAACGTGATAGAGCTCGCCAGCACCCAGCAATCCAAAGGCTACCAAATACCATTTTCCCGGCACCAAGAAGGCCCAAAATAATCCGACCAGAGAGAAGGACATGGTGGCCGTTAATCCCGCTCGTGGGTAGGTGCGTGTTAGCAACCATCCCAGAAGTAATCCAGCAACGATTTTGAAACTGAACCTTAAAGCCAATTGATAACCGGCATATCGCTGAGGGTCTTCGCCCAACACGTCTTTGGTATAAAGAACTACGCTTGGCAGAATGCTATTGCTGGCAAAGATCATCAATAGGAATGCGACGCTCGACATGACTAAGGTGCGGTTTCTCAGGAAATCTTGCAAACCGCCAAAAACACCCTGGATGAATGGTGTGCGTTCAACTTCTGAGCTTGGCAATGGAACGATGTAGCACATTGCTGAAATTGCAGGAATAAATGTAATGAGCACGCTTGCAGCAAATACACTAACAAAATCCCAGGGAAAACTAAGCGGTTGTATTTCGATAGGACCAAGCCTTCCATCAAGCAACAGTTGCGTACCACATGAACTTATGACTGCTAACATTGGGCCCAGTCCGAAGGCAAGACTAAGTGCTAGCCCTCGACGCCGTTCGGCTACGCCTCGGGCAAGAATTTCCCACTCAAAAAAATTAATAATTCCCAGACACCAACCCATGAGTGTGGATCGCATAATTAATGCTATTACCAACCAAGTTGGCTCTGTTTGTAACAGTGCGATCACAACAATCAATCCAGAAAACGCAACCGTTGAATAGGCAATAACTAAAATCGGCTTGAGCACTTGCACTCGACAGAAGTACCACGTGAAGAAGACCAAAAATGGAGCGGTTGTCCAGAGAAATGCAGACGCTGGAAGATTTGCAACCTTGTCTGAATAACCAAATTTGTTGAGAAGAATGGCATCGAGATTCCCTACATAAACTACTGGTGCTGCAAGGTACAAAAGGCTTACATGAGCAGCATAGCGCAACAGGTTTCGACGTTGCTGAGCGGCACTTAGTGGGCAAGCTGCATCGCTGGATTTTTGGTCTAGATTCGCGTCAGTGGACAATCTCTCTGACACGCTATCATTTGACGAATTGTTTTCGCACATGCGGAGCAAGTTTTGGGGACAGAGTTTTTGAAGCTAGCATGTCGGGGAAATGCTCGCGATACCAGCGAATTAGGATTTTGACATCTTCCACTGTTGCAGAGGGATACGGACCGCGGCTGCGTAGTCCGCATTGCAGGAATTCTCCAGCAGTGCCGCCCATCCTGTCGAGTGCCGTGTCGGTCAAGCCCTTGGGGCCAAACGCTTCATCAAGAAAGCGAAATAGCTGATTAATTCGAAGACAGATGGCATCGGCATTGGCCCAGTTTCGCTGCACAACTTGCTGCCACAGAGACAAAATGACGTGAGGGTTCCAATAAATTAAAGAACTACAACTTCCGATGGCACCAAACTGACCAAGCCTAGCGAGTTCATTCTCGCCTACAAAAACATTTACGAATTCAGAGAGCTCGCGGCAGCCCGCTGTCGTGCGTCCTACAGTATTTGCATTTGCCTTGATGTTCAAAAAGTTTGGTACTGCATCTTTGATTGCACGATGTTGATCGACTGTGAGTGTCTTTTTAGCGCGGGTAGTTTCGTAAACACTTAATGGAATTCCTCCCGATGCCTCTGCTACTTCAGCGAAGAAGGGCACTATCGATTCATCGCTGATTTCCATCCAATATGGCAATGCCAGTTGAATAGCATCTGCGCCACACTCGGCTGCAAATGCTGCTCGCCGCATCGCGCCGAGACTGTACGTTGAAGTGCATCCGATCATGGCGGGTTTTCCCCGGAGCTGGCACTCTTCGATCGTTGCTCTGGTTATAGCTTTCCATTCATCGAATTCCATTGCATAAAATTCACCAGTTGTTCCGCCTGTGTAGATGCCTGGTACTCCCACATTACAGCAGCGTGCTATGTCAGACCGATACGTAGCTTCGTCAAATGAATCGTCATTACACCAAGCCACAGGCACACCTGCCCAGGGACCAATAAATGTTTCTCGAGTAAGCATTAATTGCCTTTCTTATTTATTAAATCTTTTTAATGGAGTTGCAGAAGTCGCTCAGCGTTTTCTCGCAAAATCTTTTGTTTTTGTTCATCACTTAAATCTGCGTAGTCGATGCGTGCCCGCTGCATTGCAGTGAAATACAATGGCGTATCCGTGCCAAACAATACGTGTTCAGCTCCGACTTGCTCAACCGCCCATTCAATCAATCCTGGAGTAATTGATGAAGCACTGGAAGTATCGGCATAGATATTGCCGTGACGGGATTGCTGAATGGCGCGTACCTGGTGTGTTGGGTCACCATCCCAACCACAGCCGATGTGTGCAAGTATCAGATTTACCTCCGGAAAGTCATTAGCAAATGGCACGAAGTCGGCAGCCAAGCTGTTCTGCTCACTTGAATGTGTAAGAATTACGGCTTGCCGTTGTGCGGCAAATTCAAAAATTCGCCGACCGTGCTCTGCAATAGGATAACAATGTTCTTCTGGGTGAATTTTGATTCCAACGCAATGTGACGTTTGTAATATTGCGTCCGCTTGTTGATACGTACGTGTATCTCGTGGATCAATCACCACATATTGCAGTAGCCCTGGCACCTGAGGCACGAGTTTAGCGCACTCCATGTTACCGGCGAAGGCATCGCCGCCTCCACGTGGTAGCAGTGAGATTAACGGTGAAACGATAGTGTGCTGGATATGTGCTGCTCGTGCCCGCTCTGAAACAACTGCGAGATCACCGCTCATGAATTGTTGCTTCAATTGCGTCATGCCCGTGCGCTTATAAGGTCCATAATGGCCATGCACGTCAATCGCCAAAAATTCGTGAATTGCTGACATTATCTTGCGGTTTCAATTAATTAATTCGAGTACTCGATTTTTATGGTATCGAACATGATTAATCCTTTAGGAAGATACTGTTGGTCTACGGGATAGTCCTCCACCGCCCGCAAAACATGGATATCTTTTGCTGGAATGCTCTGCCGGGCCGGCACAACTGTGATTGGAAAGAGTAGAAAGATAATGTCCAAATTGACATCCGCCAAAACCTTGCTTACATCATCGCAGCCATAGATATCCGTCATGTCATGCCGAGACCCTAAACACGTCCATTGTGAGGCATCGGGCGTGAGTGTAACCGTTTGTTCACTCCAGTCTTTCGTAATCTCAAATGGCTGACCTGTAAGTGCCAGGTTGACTGTGGTTTTGTCAGTTGTTGCCTGAACATGGAAGACTAGACGTGCTTCCTTAAAATCTCCATCGCCTCGTAGCCGAACGCTGAGCTTGGCATTGGTGAGATTTCTGCTCCATCCCTCTTCCGCGAAGCGACTGTAACGATAAGGGAGTTTGCGAGTATAGGCAGAGTCTTTTTGATAATGTACCGCACTTGTGTATTGCCACATCACGATATGTAAATATCCAGCACCAGGTGGAGCGTGATTCGCATCAGTCCACCAAGGACCGTAACAATAGGCCACGCCATCAAAGACTGTCAGGGCAGAGCATCGGTCGGCGTACCAACCTCCAGGTCCATCGTCAAATCTTTCTACGTAAGTTTGCATTTCACGCTTTATTTATTTTTCAACAAACTAATCTTTGGTTTCAATTCACACGTTGGGAATAGGTTTTCGTGCTGCATTGCATAACGTTCAGACTATACTTTGCCTGCGGCGATAAGGTCTGACTTAAGTCGCTGTTCGTACGCTTGCAATGCCGAGATATCTTCAACACTACTCTCGGCAAAATAAACTAGTCCTAACGAGCGACGTGGACGAGTTGTACTTTGGTTTCCATCTGCACGATGAATTGTGAGAGCATGATGCACGAGCAAGTCTCCGGGATTCGCCAGCATGGCCACTTCATTGGCCACATCGTCTGGTTGGCCATAATCTTGAATCATTTGCGAAAAACCTAATACGTCGGAGCGTGCGTGCTCGCGCATCCCGTGGCAATGCGAACCTCGGACATATCGCACACAACCGTTTTCCTCATCAACTGGGTCAAGGGCCAGCCACATCGTCAAAGCCTCACAGGGCTCCAGATGGAAGTAAAAGCCATCTTGGTGCGGGGGTGTTGGCTTTCCACTCGAAGGTGGTTTATTAAAGAATTGAAATCGCTTTGGAACCGCACGGTCATCTAGCAATGCTTCAGCCAGTTGTAGAAATCGGCCTTCACGAAACACTTTAGCAAAGTATGGATCGTGAACATCCATTTCTCCAAACTGCTTTAAGGTATCTTGCCTGCTTTTGTCTTCATAAAACACCCTTTCCGAAGGCATTTTAGGAATCACGTCACGAATATACCGATCCAAATTCGCATGTAAATCGACTAGTTCTTGTCCGTTCACAAATCCTGGAATGGCAACATAGCCATCTGACTGAAAGCGCGGACGCAGTGCTTGGAAATTCATGTAAACTATTCCTTATCACTTAAATTGATGACTTTAGGTCTTAAAAATATTTTCTGCTTCGAATTTTAGAGCTTTAAGTATTGCCGACCGCGAATGATACCCAGAAATAACAATCCAATAATTGCCATAGAAGCTGATATAGGCTCTGGAACTCCAATAAATATGCCGTCGTCATATTTAAAAAGATCCCCCGTGCCGCCAGGCAAGACCCAAGTTAACGTGTGATTGGTCAAAACGATCTTTTCGGGCAAGCCGGTGAGTCGGTTGAGCCGCCAGATGCTATTCACGCTGCTATCGAAGGCGAGGGTGAATGATAATGAAGCCGCGTCTGCCGAAAGACTTGCCGAATGATAAAGGTTCGACAGCATGAAGTAGCGATCCCCATCGTCCCCCAGAAAAAAGCCAATCAAACCATCTTTCCCAGCGCCGAGGTTTCCCGACTGGGCGAAGTTAACCGATGCGGACAAGAGATGTGAGTCACTGCCAGCGCCAGCCGACCAGTTCGTTAGACCGGTCGGCGTGGAATGGAAAGAACCCGACGCCGTATTTCTTCCCGGGAGGAAACGAACATCCGTGCTGGTTAGAAACCGCAACGATTGTCCTAAATTCGCGATCTCGGCATTCGCTTTGGCAGCATATTGGTAAAAAGCTGTTTTCTGGCCGTTGGCGTCAAAGAACGTGCCGCCGAAATTCTGGTTCCAGTTGTCGTATAAGAAATAGCTAACCCCTGTATAGCCGGCGGTTAATAAGGTAAAGGAGTTGTACCGGGTATCCGATTCACTTGGAGTACGAATTCCCGAGTCTCCATAGTAGGACTGTAGGAAGCCCCAGTATGGGATATTATTAGCGAGTGCTTTATTCCGGATCGTCATCAGATTGCTGAACCAGCCGTTTGCATCCGTGGTGCCGTTGCTGCGAAATGGGTAACGATTGAACATCAGCACATCTGTCTTCATGCTCTGGACGATCGTATTCAGGTAAGCATCGTAAGAATATCCAGCTTTTGGAAAGCCGACATTGGGTTGAGCATCGACATAACTAAGAAAATTGGGGTAGTTGTCTCGGTAGTGCTGCATCGCAGCAATTGCTTGGGGAAAATTGTTGATGCCGCCATAGAGCGGTTCGTCCCAGAAAACGCCGCTCCCACCCGGTGCATTCCCATACAAAGTGTCGAATAGTTGTGGGTCGTTATGCGGATAGGCATGCCAAGGGATACCGGCTTGCGCTGCCGTGGTCGCGACGGGATCGTTCACATGGTTCAGAGAGATGGTTGACACTGAGTTCAAGCCCGCCGCACGGAATTGTGCAGGATCGAATGGAATAATGTACGGAGCGGTTCCACCCGAGTTACCCGCAGCATGCCCCATGATAGTAAACGGGTTCTGACGCACCCATTGCTGGCCGAAGTTGGCGGGGCGAGCTTGGGCAGATTCAGTTTGAACTAGCCCAAAAAATCCCGATAAAAAGATCAAAATTATACGAGCGGCTGCGCCTCGAAAGCCATTCTTATCAGATAGCATCCGAGCATTTATACGATTGTCCATCAAAGTGCCTTTGTAATCGCTAATGAGGCTATTGGATAAACTTAAGTTCAACTCGGTCCACAACCGGATATCGATCACCATTATCGCTGATGAACGTCAATCGATATTGAACATAACGGTCGTCGGGCGAGAGCTCAAAACGATTCTCGACAACCGGCAACCAATCTTTTTCTTGAAGCAAGGACTCTGTTGACGCAGAACGAGTTGCTATTTCGAGTTGACTTTTACCAGGAATATTTGCGTCAACGGTTATTTGGCCTAGGGATTGCGGTTGCTCCCAATGATGGATAGACGATTCGTAAGATTGACGCAGCTTACGGTCGTAAATATGCCCGATTTCGGCACGGTAAATGTAATGTGGCCCGATGGTCGGTAAATATTGAACTTGCGGAGATGCAAATCGTTGACCATCGTTGTAGTAAACTCGGGAGAGAGTTTGATGACTACCATCCACGGTATGCGCCAATAGCGCTAGATCCATTTTGCCATCGCCATTGAAGTCTCCTGCTTGACTGCCCGACGAAGAGTCGATAAGCAGTGATGTGCGATCCGTATCGGAGAACCCTTTTTTTGATCCCCAAAAAAGAAACGATTGAATGGATTCACGTATTTCGGTCCATTTGTAATTGGGAATATTAATGTCAAGAAAACCATCTTGATCAAAATCTGCGACACACGGACCAAAAGCGGCCGAACCGCGGAGACGCTGTGCATTCGTTGGAGAAAACCCATTGGGCCCTCCCCAATACAATCTAGTCCCGTAATCGTGATTCAATGTCCCTGTGACCATGTAATTTGTCACAATCAGATCGAGCCAATGATCGTCATTTAAGTCGGCCGTGCGAATATCGCTGGCAGAGTGTGATGGCCAACTGACGCGGCGATCTGATGAAAAGCCATCCACTCCACCCCAAAATAACGTGATAGAGTTGTTCAAGTTTTGGGCTGAAATGATGTCGAGCCAGCCATCTTTGTTAAAATCAGCAATGGTCACTCCCCAGCTAGCTTTTTCTAATGGGAAAAAAATGCGCCGCTCTTTAGCAAATCCCTTCTCAGCGCCATACCAAATTACAAGGCGCTCTGGCTCGCCGTTGTATTCTGCATTGCAAGTGCCTACGAGATCCAAGTAGCCATCGCAATTCAAATCAGCGACATTTGTGCTCGTGAGGCCATACTCTGCCAAAACAGTGCGTCCCTCCTCCTGAGGTCCAGAGGCGCTACCCCACAAAATGTTAAAGCCAAGAAATGGCGACTCCGCTTTGGCGGCATGAACCGCAGCCATCATGATAAGTTCTGGATATCCGTCGTTGTTTAAATCCGCGGCATTCGATGAAAAACCCGAGCGGCTGCGATAATTTGTAACTCGATTGGCTGCGAACCCATCTTTATCACCCCAATAAACTTGAGCGGGCACGTCTTCAAAAATCCGGCCTCCCATGGTGTTACAGAACACAATGCGATGCGGCTCACCTGATTTGTCGGGAGGCACAGTAATTACTGCGGCGGGCCTCGCGGTGCGAATTTGTCGGTCGGCGGGCTGAAATCCCCCGGTGCCATCGCCGTAAAAGATGTCGGAAGCAGCGTTCCATGTATCGCCCGTCTGATTCACTCCGATAGCGAGATCTGGTTTTCCGTCACCATCGAAGTCTGCCACTGCCGCGCACGATGCATAACCGATTGGCAAAGTGGTCATTGGCTTGGCGTGGAATGATCCTTCGCGATCTCCCCATAGAATTTGTAGGCTGTTCGAAGCCTCGTCGGCCTGACAAAGGACAACATCGCAGATGGCATCACGGTTCAAATCGGCCACGGCAAAAGACGAAACCTTTGGTGACTCGATACGTCGGGGTTGATTAAATTGCCGGCCATCCTTTTTAAGGACTACTACCAAATCCGAATAGCTGAAGGTCTTTTCTTTAGTTGTCGGATCGATACTAACTAATCGCTTATTTCCACCGATTACCAACAAATCATTGCGACCATCTCCATTGGCATCTCCCTTGGCAAGGTTTGCCACGTCTTGAGCGCGAAGCTTGATTCGAACTGGGGCAGGCAGAGCATTTCGCTTGAATCCATCATTCCAATAAATAGCTAACTCGGCTTCTCCGCCGCCGACAGGAGCTTGCAAGATGACAATTTCCTCGAGGCCCTCATCATCCACATTTGTTACAAGCATGTCGCTGGCATCAGCAAGTACGATGTCTGTAAAAACTTCCTGCCGGAACGATTCTGGGCTTCCCCAGTAGATGCGTAAGACTTTTTCGGGGCCATCTTCGGGCGCCCAGCGAGCGCTGTTAAGCACGGCAAGGTCCGACCAGCCATCGCCATCCAGGTCGCCTGTTTGCACCGCCAGTGGATCGACGGTAATTAAATTGGTTGCTCGTCGATCTGTCCATCCGTCGGATCCGCCCCAATAGATAAACGCATACCGCCGTGCCGAGACCCAGTCGTTGTTTGGCGTCAAAACAAGATCAAGAAAACCGTCCTTGTTAAAATCTGCAGTAGCTCCCCGTCGACTGCCATTCATTGCGATTTCAGAGGATCGTCCCGCGCGACGTTCGGTGGGCTGAGCGTAGCAAGTAGCCAAGGGCCCTGTTACAAAATCATGCGATGAATTGAAAACTAAATCCAAATATCCGTCCGTGTTGAGATCGAAACGATGGATCGTCTTAATCTGACCTTCAGAAGTTACATACAAATTTTGCCCAGCTGCATCGAACGTGCCATCACGAAAATCTTCAAAGTTATCTTCTACCCAACGGTGATCTTCCGCCCGACTGCAAGGAACAAACACCAATATGAATGCACTGCTTATAAAGAGCTTCCGAAAAAACATTGAAGAAATTCCAGCCAAATTCATGTCAGATAGTTGCATAACGAGGGATTGCGCGAATAAAACCACGTCAATCCAAAACAAAATCATGTGAAATTCGTGAGTCATCTCCAGAAACGTCTAAAGCCAATTCAGATTGCTTATTGTATTTTGCAGGTAGAAGCTGCTGAGGCGGGGCACGGCCAAAACCTGCACCTCGATTGGCTAACTCGTTAGGGTCATAAGCCAGAATTTCGACTCGGTGTTTACCCACCGGAATACCATCACTATCGGCGGTCGTGTACCGACCTTCTTTCACAAATGCAATGGAAACAGGTCCGGATGACATAGGAACGAAACGCACGCGTCCTTCTAAAACCGGTTTGCCAGATACCAACACTCGTTGAGGACCGTTCTTCCGGTTGCATCCGGAGCTGACAGACAAGCACAGCAAGCAGATAACTAGCCCAAATTTAGTGCTCGATTGCATCAATTGGTTCATAGTCATTGAATACCCTCCAACTTTCTAAATTATGGACGTTCGTGCCACAGCTATTAATGCATTAATGCGATAACCGAAACGAATCCATGACAATAGATTGATCCAACGCACCGTAAGGAATATCTGTT
>CAZIGP010000097.1:0-10088 GCA_964538425.1 uncultured Pirellulales bacterium
CTCGGCCAGGCGCCGCGCGAGGAGGCAGTTCGCGGCGTAGGTGCCGCTGGTAACCGACCCGTCGTGGGTGTTTGATATTGGGCAGGAACATTCCCATTTCGAGGATTTTGCCCCACCGCGTTCGGTTGGTTTGGCAATTGTCCCGGTGCCGCGCCAATCGCAGGCGATCCTTTGCCTAAGGATTTCTTCCCAGGCACGTGCGAAGTACCCGCTAAGAAGTTATCGATATTCGAATTTTCCTTAACTCGCTCGAACTCCTTATTCATCTCGACTCGCAGCTTCTTTTCATGAATGTCTTCCACAATCAGGCTGCGAACTTCTTCGCGGCTAACTTTTACAGGGTTCGTGAACTGTTCCAAGTAAAGCACCACAAACTTGTCCTGGACTTGAATGATGCCGGAGATTTCCCCAGGCTGCAATGAAAAAGCTTCTTTTTCGAGTTCCGGCTGACCGCCGCATTGTTGAATTGGCGGCACGCGGCCAGCATTGGCCCGGCTGGAGGCTTCAATCGAAAATTGTTCAGCCAGCTTGCCAAAGAATTCGATCGAAGGATTGTCACGAGCTTGCTGCCAAACGTTTTGTGCTTCTCGTTGGCTATTAAACACAATTGCCCGAACTTGGGCTTTCGCTCCATAGTTGGCTTTAAAACCGCGTTCGATGTCTTCTTCGGTGACTTTTACTTTCTCAGCGACAAGCAGCTTTAAAGCGGCACTGGGCCAGACCGAATCCCGCATGTATTTGTCGAGCGGAATGCCCTGCTGATCGACGACAATTTTAAGCCAACCTTCGGTATCAGGCTTTCCATTGCGAGTGATTTTTCCCGAGAGCATTGCAGCATGCGCCACTTCAGCATCGAGCTGAGGTTGGTTTACCGTAATGCGCCGCTGTTTCAATTGTTGTTCCAGTAGCTTGCGGTGGATCATAATATCCAATACTTCTTCACCATGCCGATCAATGCACTCTTCAGCCAAATCACGCAGCGTAATACTCTGCCCGTTGATCGAAGCGGCAATACCTGGCATTTGACTCCGTTTTTGTGGGTCGTTGTAAACGTTGACCACTTGCGATTCTTCTTGAAGCTGTTTGAACAAGTCGCCAGCCTCCGTGCGCAGTTTTTTGTCTCGTACAAACTCTTCTAACCGTCCGCGCACTTGTTCTCGTGGTGGGGCTCCAGCCGTTTGAGCCTGACCCTCGCTTTTCAGAATGGCAAATTGACTACCAACTTCAACGATCGGCGAAATTTCACCCTGTTTTAATTGGAAAGCAACTTTTTCTAGATTTGGATCGCCAACATTATGCCGAATGGGTTGAATCAAGCCGTTCAAGCTGGCACTGGTAAGATCCTTGCTATGTTTCCTAGCGAGATTGCCAAAAGAATCCGGATTTTTTTTTGCCTCGGCAAGAATCTTTTCTGCTTCTTTTCGGTTTTCAAGCACAATCAATCGCGCGCGCACGGCTGGACCAAATTGTGCTTGATATGCGTCTTCAATCTCTTTTTCGCTCGGTTGAATACGTTCCGCAGCTAGCTTACGCAACACAAGCGTCGGCCAAATAATATCTTCCCCATATTGTTCCGGCTTGATGCCGCGCTCATCTTTGATCATTTGCAACCATTGCTCAGGCGGAATGGCAAATTTGCGTGCCATGCGAGTAATTTCTTCATCCACTTCTTGTTTAGTAACCGTGACACCAACTCTCTTGGCATGCGAAGTAATCAAATATTTTGTCATCAAGCCTTCCAGCACATCCTTGCCGTACTGCGAAAGTGCTTCTTGAGCCAACTGTTGGCGATGAATTTCTTCCCCATTCACAACGGCAACAATTTGTTGTTGCGATGAAGTTGCACCGGTAGATTGCACAGGTGCGGCATTGCCAACGCGAGGGACCGGAGAATTGTCTGAGGCAATTGCCTGACGATTGGCGCCTGGAGCCTGTGCATTGGCCGGTTCACGACCGCCGATAGCACGAATTGCAAAACAGATTACCACCACCGCCAGTGCGCTGGCAGCCATTAACACTCGACGCTTAACCTGTCCCGAAGCCAACACTTCAGGCGAGCTATCCTTGCTTACCATGACGGTTTCTCCATAAACCGTAAGAGAATTTAGGACGGACGGCGCCGATACAGCATTTCCGCCCGTTATGGGGCCAGCACTATAGCGCTAATGCGCCGCGCGGGTCAAGAGAAGATAGGAGAAAGACAGAAAGCAGATAGCAAGAATGAACGAAGATTTATTCTGCATTAAGCGTTCTGCTGTTATTCCTCCATGACCTCTGCTTCTTTTGCCTTGGCCAGATCATTTACCTTGGTTTCGTACTGCTTGGTAAACTCTTGAACGTCGTCCTTGGCCTTTTTGCAGTCGTCTTCGGTGAGCGTTTTATCTTTTTCGCCGTCATCCGCGGCTTTGTTACCATCGCGGCGAACGTTACGAATCGAAACCCGTGCTTCTTCTGCTAGCTCTTTGATTCGAGCCACCAGCTTGCGGCGAACATCAGTCGAGAGCGGCGGCACATTGATACGAATGACCCGGCCATCATTCGACGGGTTAAATCCTAAATCGCTCGTGCGGATAGCTTTTTCGATGTCTTTGATCGTACCAGGGTCAAACGGCCGAATCACAATCTGCATTTCTTGGACGCCGACCTGCCCGAGCGACTTCATCGGTGTCAACGAGCCATACGCTTCAACTCGTAGCGAATCCACGAGGCCAGGATTAGGCCGGCCAGTACGAATGCCCCCCAAGGCGTGCCTGAACACGTCCACAGCTTTTTCCATTCGTTCTTCGACATCAAAGAGTATGTCTTCAGCACTCATAGTGAAGGTTCAAATCGTAAAGCTTTATTTCGCAACTTGTTCACTCTGTTGACTCGAGATCATCGTCCCAACTCGCTCACCGCAGACAGCCCGTTCGATATTGCCCTCTTTTTTGAAGTTAAATACCAAAATGGGCATGTCGTGTTCCATGCACTGAGTGATAGCAGTAGGGTCCATCACTCGCAAATTTTGCTCGCGCACTTGGTTGTAAGTGAGCTCGCGGTACAACAACGCATGCGGGTTCTTTTCCGGATCGTCGCTGTAAACGCCGTCAACTCGCGTGGCCTTAATTAAAATATCCGCTTCCAATTCCAATGCTCGTTGAGCCGCAGCCGTATCGGTGGTAACAAACGGGCTGCCAGTGCCGGCGGCAAGAATGATGATGCGGCCTTTTTCTAAATGTCGGCGAGCACGGCGGCGGATATACGGTTCAGCAACCCCATCCATACGAATGGCGGTAAGTAACCGTGTTTGTGCACCAAGCGATACTAAAGCGTCTTGCAAAGCCAGACCGTTGATTACCGTAGCTAGCATGCCCATATAATGAGCCGTAGCTTCTTGAATCCCTGCCGCACCAGCCGTGAATTGGGCGCCTCGTAAAATATTGCCGCCGCCGATGACGATGGCAATTTGCACGCCACGTTTACTGGCTTGCAATGTTTGCCGTGCAACATGCAGCACTTCCGTCATGCTGATGCCACGCTCACCGGCTCGGCAGAAACTTTCGCCTGAAAGCTTGAGCACAATACGGCGTTGTTTTGATGATGACGCGTCGCCTGGCATACATTACTTTCCAAGTTCCCAATGAATCAGCTTCTTGATAGTAAGCTTAGCTTCTTTTGCAAGCTGACCGACAGTTTTTTTGTCATCCTTTACGAACGGTTGTTCGAGCAGCACGCGTTCGCTAAAAAACTTGCGAATTTGGCCGTCGACAACTTTGCTAAGGATATTCTCCGGCTTGCCTTCCTTGCGAGCAGCTTCGGTGAGAATTTCTCGCTCTTTCGCGACCAAAGCTGGATCGAGTTCCTCCTTGGTCACCGCAGCAGGACGCATCGCCGCAGTGTGCATGGCGATATCCTTCACGACGTCAGCGTTTCCGCCCTCGACTTCGATGAGCACGCCGCTGGCCGCGTTGTGATGCACATAGCCACCCGACGGGCCATCAAATCGCACGATCCGAGCAAGGTTAAACACTTCACGAATTTTGTTGGCTAAGTCATCCTTCTCTTCTTCGAGGGTTTTGCCGGAACCGCTTGGCGATTTTTGCTTCCAAAGCTCATCTGGCGTTTTGGCGCCCGGGCCAAGGGCAAGCTGCTTCGCAAGGTTATTTGCCAAAGCCACGAATTCTTCGTTATTTGCGACCGGTGCACTCTCACAACGCAATTCAATCATCGCGCCGACGCCTTTGGACAAATCTGCATTCATTGCGATGCGGCCAGAAGATGTTTCGCGATCGCCGCGTCCACCCATGAACTTTTTGCCTTGTTTTCGCAACCAATCGATTGCAGCCTGCTCATCTCCGTTACAAGCGTTGAGCGCTTGCTTGCAGTCCATCATCGGTAAATCTGTTTTGTCGCGCAGCGCTTTGACGGCTGCGGCTGTAATCTCGGGCATTTCTGAAAACTCCAATTTGATATGCGGTTGCCACTAGACTGTGAGCGGTAACGGGTAAAAAACAGACAGCAGTAAACGGTTTCAATTCAGCCCGTCTACTGCTTTCCGTGTACCGCCTAACCTAAATTTACTCTTCGCCTGATCCGCCAACGCTGGCTGCGGCCATCATTCCTTCCGACTTTTCTTGTCGTAAGGTGGCTGCATTATTTTTGCCTTCCAGCACTGCGTCAGCCAATTGTTGCAGCACAATTTCAATCGAGCGAATGCTGTCGTCATTGCCAGGAATTGGCAGATCGATTTTATCCGGATCGCAATCGGTATCGATCAAAGCCAAAGTGGTAATACCCAACTTGTTGGCTTCACGTACAGCATTGTGTTCCTTCTTAGGATCAATAATCACAAGGCATTCAGGCTTGCGATTCAGTGTCCGAATACCATTCAAGTTGCGAAACATCTTGCGATATTCACGCTTCAATGCCGATTGCATTTTTTTGCTGTACGCATCGAATTCAGCCGAACCCATCAGCTTTTCAAGCTCTTCCAAACGGGCCAAGCGATTGCGAATGGTGCGAAAGTTGGTCAGCGTGCCGCCTAGCCAGCGATCGGCAACAAACGGCATGCCGCAACGGGCGCCCTCACGTCCTACAGGCTCGGTGGCTTGTCGCTTGGTGCCGACAATCAAAATCAAGCTTCCGTTTGCGGCCACCTGCTTTAAATACTTCTTGGCTCGCAGCAGGCCACGCAAGGTTTCACGAACATCGATGATATGAATCAGGTTTCGTCGGCCATGAATATAAGGCCGCATTTTGGGGTTCCAGCGACTGGCACGATGGCCGAAATGAACCCCCGCTTCGATAAGGTCTTTCGCAGATACAGTAGCCAAACAATTTCCTCCAAAGGTGGCACACCGGCATGGTCAAACGATGAATGTTGAACGCTGAATGATAAACGGTTGCGGACCTCGCCGCAGTAAAAAGTGAATGCCGTTTATCGTTCATAATTCATAATTCATCGTTTTCCTTCCCGGCGTTAGATAAAAACTGCGGTCAGTTTGTGGTAATTTACCTTCGCGGGACCGTTCCGCGAGGCAAGCCTTGTATGGTATCAAATAAGCCGCAGATTCGTCAATCGGTGCTCATTTACCCAAAGTCTTGCTAATTTTCGAGTTATGCTGGTTCTTCATGGCTAAATCCACCGACCAAATATTTCATGTTTCGGCTGCGGATAAGCATCCAACCTTAGCCGCCGCGCTTCGCCATTGGTTGCCCAAGCAGTCTTGGTCGCAAATAAAGCGTTTGATCGAATTGCGCCACGTGCTTATCAACGGCAATTTATGCCTCGATGCCGGCCGGCGTCTGCAAGCCAACGAAGTTGTAAAGCTTTTGTCGCAGCCCGCCGTCGCACCGCCAAAAGAACACGATGTACGCGTTCAATATTTGGACGAACACGTCATTGTTGTCGATAAACCCGCCGGCGTGACAACCAACCGACATCGTGAAGAGCGCGCTTGGTCAAGCCGACGGAAGCAGATTCAGCCAACACTCGATGAACTACTACCGCGCATCATTGCTCAAATCGAGGGCCGCCGTGGCAAAAAAGGCGTATTGCCACCGGTGCGCGCTGTCCATCGGCTCGATCGCGAAACCAGCGGCCTAATTGTTTTTGCTCGCACTCACGATGCCGAACGTATCCTTGCTGCACAGTTTCGCAAACACACGACCCACCGCCGTTATGTCGCTATCGTTGCGGGCAACGTCGAAGCCCAAACCATTACCAGCCAACTTGTCCGCGACCGAGGCGATGGCCGCCGCGGAAGTACCAAAGAACCGGGCGTCGGTAAAACAGCAGTGACACACGTGAAGCCCATCGAATGTACGGAAGGAGTCGAGAACCAGCGAGCAGCAGTGAAGAGTAAGAATCCAACATCTGGCATCCAGCATCCAGCATCTGGCATCGCCCGACATTCGGATACCTACACCCTGATCCAGTGCCGCCTCGAAACCGGCCGTACCCACCAAATCCGTATTCATCTTTCCGAACTTGGCCATCCTGTCTGCGGTGACAAACTCTATCGCAATCCACCGTTCAAGCCACCAATGCCCGACCAAAGTGGTGCTTACCGCTTAGCCTTGCACGCTGCAGAGTTGGGTTTCGTGCATCCCATCACCGGCAAAACGTTGCGATTCCAATCGTCGTTGCCATTAGAGATGGCAGATGTGTGGAAACGATTGAAAAAATAATCTACTTACTACCGATGATAGTGGGGTTAAATTCTCTTCTAATTTTCTGCCCCCCGACTCCTACAAAGCTACCGGGCAAGGATTCGAACCTTGAATGAGGGAGCCAAAATCCCTAGTGTTACCGTTACACCACCCGGTAGAACGCGTCGCATTGTACAAGATGATGTAAGGTTTGTTAACCGCGAACTTTTGCCTGCCCGAATGTTTCCCCTCCCTAGAGCGGTAGGTAAAATGAGGTGACGTGCTGCGTGTCAACCTCTTCTTCTCTTTTGCCGAGTCGCCCATGTCATCGCACTGTCGTCGCTGTTTACGTGGCTTTACACTTCTTGAACTGTTGGCCGTTATCGTCATTATAGCCGTCTTGATGGCGCTTTTGCTTCCGGCGGTCCAATCGGCTCGTGAAGCTGCAAAAAGATCTTCACTTCTCTCATCGGGATTATACTCAGGTGATATGGCGCCAGCCACGATTGAAAATGCCACTCAGGCACCTGCCACAACTTTGCCGGCAGCCCGTATCGAATCGTTTACCGCCGACGTCACGCTCACGCCCAAGCTCAGTGTTGGTACGGCAACACCTGAATCGATTTACGAGGCGCGTTTTCAAGGTAAAATCGAAGCATCTCGACCGAAGGAGCAAGAACAAAAAGGCAACGGAGACTGTCAAATTGAATTGCCGTTGCCGCCGCAAATTATTTCGCTGGCCGATTTGTCGATCACCATGGCTGACAAGCCTAGCGAACAAGTAACAGTGCACGACGGTAAATTAGTCTGGCACGGAAAATTGCCCGAGGAGCGAACCAATCTGGACATCACTTATACAGCCGTTGGCAAAGGGCTTTATGAACTGGCCGTTGCGTCGGGCGGTTTGCTCGACAAATACAAAGTTTCGCTTACTGCTCAAGGTTCCGATGTTCGCTTGCTCGAACTATCGCTGCAGCCCACTGGTCTCGAACGTTCAGGAGGGAGCAGTTTTTATCGCTGGGATTATTCTCGGTTATTGTTCGGTCGCCCTGTTCGCATTGATGTGCTCGGTATTGCACCGATTGATCGTCTTGGCGAACTCACCTGGCTAGGACCAGTCAGTGTTGTCGTCTTCGGTCTTTTAGTCGGCCTTGTCGTTCAGGCATCACCGGTACCACGATTCGATCGTTGGATCCTGCTGCTCACCATTGGTACATTTGCTGGTGCTTATCCATTGATGTATTTTGCTCAAGAATACATGCCGCTGCTTACCGCTGAATTAGTTTCAGGCACGATAGCGATTGCGATCATTGCCATTCGCACAATTACTTTGCTGGGAGTGTGGCGCGCCTTGTTTGGCATCGTGCTGCCCGCTGCAGCCATCATGGCCATTGCTCTTTCGGCCACCAATTGGCCGCACTTACAAGGAATTTTGCTTACAGTGCTAGCACTCGGATTCTTTATCGCTGCTATGACGCTGGTACCAAAGGTTGCTGCCGCCGGTAGCAACTTTTGGGCGCTCCCCAACCGGCCGGTAAAATCGGCTGAATCGCCCCAAGTGGGTTAGATGTTGTGAAACTGTGGCAGACTCTAAGTAGAGGCGAGGCAGCCGGTTATGTGGCTCGTATCAACAATGCTGCGCTGAGCTTCGAATTCTTTACAATGCCACACAAGATTTTTTAGATCCTCCCCGCACCCCAGCGAAGTTACCGCCGTAATTGCTAGGTAGTGTTGGCATCCTCGGCGATTTTGTTTTACAGCAGGCTCTTCCTCAATTATCCTTCCTGTTCTGCTTCTGCTGGCGTTAGTTAACGTTTGCCGTTCTTGTTGGATTGCTGCTTTTGTAGATCGCAAATTCTTCACATGAGTACATCTGGGAGTTACTTCGATGAGCACGTTGTTTTCTTGGTGGAAAAAGTCTTTTCTCGCGAACACCGCACGCAATTCTCGCAAATTATCACGGCGCTCATTTTCAATCATCGAGCGTCTCGAAGAGCGGCTCGCGTTTTCCACAACAACGTATACCACGGTCAATAATTGGGGCAGCGGATTAGAAGGAAAGATTGCGATCAATAACGACGAGCCCGCGGCCATTAAAGGCTGGCGGCTAGAATTTGATTACAATCGAACGATTACAGACATTTGGGATGCCGTGCTCGTTAGCCACGTCGGCAATCATTACGTCGTGCAGAACGCGAGTTACAACAGCACGATTGGCGTCGGTAAGACGATTACATTTGGGTTTGTCGCCAACGGTAGCTCCGGTTCGCCGACGAACATGGTCGTTAACGGCAGCGTTACCACGCCGCCAACGTCCCCCAGTATCACCATTGGCGATGCCAGCGTTGTTGAAGGCAACCCTTCAACGGCTGCCGTCAGTGGATTCTTTCACACTTCCGGCAATCAAATTTTGGATGAGAACAACCGAACGGTGCGTATTGCCGGCGTGAGCTGGTTTGGCCTTGAGACAAAAGACTTCGCGCCGCATGGGCTGTGGTCGCGAGGCTATAAGTCCATGATGGATCAAATCAAGCAGTCGGGCTTCAACACAATTCGGCTGCCATTTTCAAATCAATTGTTCGATGCCAGCAGCACTCCTAAAGACATCGATTATTCAAAGAATGCTGACCTGAGAGGTCTGAACGGCCTAGGCATCATGGACAAAATTGTCGACTATGCCGGGCAAATTGGGCTGCGCATTTTGCTCGATCACCATCGTTCCGACGCCGGCGCTGGCCCCAACGAATCGGGGCTGTGGCATACGTCCGCTTATTCCGAAAGCCGTTGGATCAGCGACTGGACGATGCTGGCCACGCGTTATGCAGGAAATCCAACCGTGATCGGGGCCGACATTCACAACGAGCCGCACGGACCAGCAACCTGGGGCAACGGCGGTGCTAACGACTGGCGTCTGGCCGCCGAACGGGCTGGCAACGCCATCCTGGCGGCAAATCCAAATTGGCTGATTGTTGTCGAAGGTGTCGAAAACGCATCCTCCGGCAACTACTGGTGGGGTGGCAACCTTTCCAATGCTGGTGCCAACCCAGTTCGACTCAATGTCACCGGCCGCTTGGTCTACTCACCACACAGTTATCCGGCGTCGGTTTATCCTCAGCCATGGTTCAGCGATCCGAACTACCCAAATAATTTGCCACAAATTTGGGATCGCAACTGGGGCTATTTGTTCCGCCAAGGAATCGCCCCGGTGTTGCTTGGTGAATTCGGCACAAAATTGCAAACGGCCAGCGATCAGCAATGGCTCGACAAAATGGTTGCCTATCTTGCCGGCGATTTGGATGGGAACGGCACGAATGATTTGGCGGCCGGTCAGCAAGGAATCAGTTGGACCTACTGGAGCTGGAACCCCAACAGCGGCGACACCGGCGGAATTCTTTCCGACGATTGGCAGACCGTCATCCAGAACAAAGTGACAAAGCTCGCTCCGGTGCAGTTTTCCT
>CAZIGP010000098.1:0-10082 GCA_964538425.1 uncultured Pirellulales bacterium
GATGAGGCCCATTTGAACGGCAGCCAATGGTTTTTCGAGATTACGGTCATGAATTTTGCCATTAGCGGAATCGTCGGACGAAAGTACGGGGCTGTGCTTTGACACGCCTTCCGAGCCGTTGTCGTAGCGAATGTCGCCACCGAGCCATTTTTTTTCGGAGCCCCAGTAGACGTCGTTGTCAGGCTCCCAAACATCTTCGCGTCCGCCGCCGAAGCCGAAGGTTTTGAAGCCCATCGTTTCGAGCGCGACATTGCCGGTGAGAATCAGTAGATCGGCCCAGGAAATTTTGCGGCCGTACTTCTGCTTGATTGGCCAGAGTAGGCGGCGTGCTTTGTCGAGGCTGACGTTGTCGGGCCAACTGTTGAGAGGTGCGAATCGCTGCTGGCCTCGCCCGGCGCCGCCACGGCCATCGCCGATGCGGTAGGTGCCAGCCGCGTGCCAGGCCATGCGAATAAAGAGCGGGCCGTAGTGACCGAAGTCGGCCGGCCACCAGGGCTGCGAATCGGTCATGAGGGCAGCGAGATCTTTCTTTAACGCGACAAAGTCGAGACTTTTGAACTCCTTGGCGTAGTCGAAACCCTCATCCATAGGATTGGACTTGGAGGAGTGCTGTGCGAGGAGTTCGACCTGGAGCTCGTTTGGCCACCAGTCGCGGTTTGTGGTGCCGCCGCCGGCGGTATGCTTGAAGGGAAATTTGGTTTCGGTGGACACGGGTTTTCTCCTTATCCTATGTGGCGTGGTTGTTCTCGCATTATGGTTATAAGTGATTGTTTTTGATTGTCCATCCGGCGAACAGTCCGGCCGGTTTACTAGCCTGAACTTCTCGTCGTGGCAATTCTATTTGGGCATGGATAAGATCAGGAATTGCGGGAAACAGAATCGGTGTGCCTTGTAGGACTGCGGAGACGAACTTGGAGCGGGAGATAATGTATGGCCCTGGCTCAGCGATACTTGGGGTGCTTTCTTGTTGTGCTGATAGCGGCTGTTGCGGTGGGCAGTTTACGAAGTGCCGATCAGGCCGCGGTGAGCGGCGGCAGAGGTACCGCGTTGGATTCGTCAGCTTTTACAGCCGTTGATCTTGGGACAGTGGACAACGCGCAGCTTGAAGAAATGCAAGGTGTGCCGGCAGGAAAGCAGCGGCTGGATCTGGCAAACCATGCGCCACCGGAATCAGAAGTGAAGCAACCGGGGCATGACCGACCGATGCAGGTGCCTGCGGAAAATCCTCTGCGGCTGGCGAAGAAGGAGTTTCTCGGTCTGTCTCCCGCGCAATTGGCCGTGACGGCTGATCCGCCGCGGGAAACGTTTCGCTACCCGGAAAAACTTCCTTATAAGGCGCTCGAGAATGTGAGTGCGAGCACGGTGTTGTATCCACCTGGTCAGACGGCGTTTTTAGGGGCGGCAAAGGATGGAGTCGACGTCGAATCGTACAAGTTCTACGACTTACGAACCGGCAAAACGATCGGCCAAGCGAGTGACTTTAGCGTGCGTGCCGAGCAAGGAAGTGTGGAAGGACCGGCGATGTCGGCCGACGGCACTTACTTGGCCGTGCCAAATTCGTTTGAGAAGCAGATCTTGGTGGGGAATGTGCGGCAGCGAAAAGGTGTCGCGAAGCTCGCGTGCGATTTCTTTGCGCCCGCTGTGTTGTTTCCCTCTCCCACGCAGTTACTTGTGGTCGACGCAAGTTCCACCAAGCATGCGATATTATGGGAGCTTCCTAGCGGCAAGCAACTAAGATCGTTTGATTTGAATGATGCCCCGGCTATCGAGGCGGGTAAGGTGCTTGCAAGCCCAGGCGGCAAATACCTGGCGATGGTAGCGCAGCAGAGTGGTGCTGACAATGAAGTTCAATTTTATGATCTGACAAATGGCAAGACTGCAGGTGCGTTGCATGTAGACGTGGGCAGGGGGATGAAGGCCAGGTTCAACGCCATCGGTTTTTCGACGGACGGCAGCGAGTTTGCTGCGTTTGTGCATGGTGTGATGAATGGTCAGAATGCGGCTGAGGCAATGATGGTGTGGGACTTAGCGAGCGGACGACCTGTATATCAGCAATTTATCGAGGACGGGCGCAGGGGAGGGCAGGGGCTCGGAATACTGGCGACCGCCAATCGTAGCGAGCCGCTGCAATGGTTTCCCGATGGTAAAGGATGGTTATTGTTTCAGACTTACGTGGTGGACCGCGACGCAGCCGCCGTGATTCAAGTGGTCGAAACACCTGGAGAAGGGCTGCACTCCGTTTATGGCACCAAGATTCTCGACGATCGCCGAGTGCTGGTTGCCGATCATGACAACAAATTCCGTGTGGTTGAAGTTCAACGGAAGCGGCAGCCGTGATGATGAAATTAAGCGAAGGGCAGGGGGGTAGAAAGTGCGGAGCGCACTTGCATTTTAATGTAGTGCTATCGCACTTTGCATTTGAAGCGGGCGATGCCACCTTCGCCGGGTTTCATTGGCTGTTTGATTTCCCAGCGGAGGACCAGCGAACCTTGTGGGTTCGGGTCGGTGAAGAATTCGGCGTCGATGCTGGCGGCGGCGGTGCCTTCCATGTATTCGAGCCGCGTGGTGAGATCGTCGACCAACGTTACGTTGCCGATAGTTTGCTGCCCGATGTTGTCGAAGCGAATGGTGAACTCGACGATTTCGCCGGGCAAGGCGCTGGGGGTCGAAGCGACTTTGCAAATTCGTAGGCAAGGCTTGCCGGTTTCGACAAAGTAGGTGGCTTGAGCGCGGCGGTCGCCTTCGAGCACGCTGGCTTTGCGGCCTTCGATGGCCACCTGCACGCCTTGGTCGAGTGTCCAAGTAATCGCTGCCTGCACAGCCTGGGCGATGAACGGCTTTTCTTCTTCTTCGATCTTGCCTGCGCGAATCAACTCGAAATCTTCGTACGGTTTGAGGCGATCGATGGCGGCGCGAATGACCGTGTTGGCGATCATATTGATCGGCGGCACTTTTTCGAGGAAGGTAATCGGTGAGCGTTCGCCAATTTCCGCCACCGGTTGAATTGGCTGCACGGTGGTGCTGACGGGTTGAATCTTGTCGTCTTGCACAGGGCCGATCGGCATATCGACGCCGCCGGCGCGGACGAGTTGATTATCACCGTAAGCGGAAGCAACTTTTCGGACGGCCGCGAAACGTGGGGCGTAAATGCAGACGCGGTTCGACGGTTTGACGACGGTGCGGCCATCGAGTGTATCGTAGTGAATGATAGTGTCTTCTTCGTCGAGGCCTTCGAGCGACCAATCGTCGCGCACCTTGACGCCGCCGTTGTGATCGCCGCCGTCAAAAATGTATTCGTCTTCGGGCCATGAGCCGCCGATGCCTGGCGGAGACCAAGGCGTGGCAAACATGACGGGCATGGGTGGCGGACCGTTGTAAGCTGGCGGCAGTGTGCCGGTTGCGTTTGGCTTGACGGCGTCGATTGCCGCAATAATTTTTTGATCTGGTGTTTGCGAGAATTGATGCGTTTGATCTCCATCAGTGACGAAGGCTTCACCCGCGATGGCGCGCTGCATGTGCGGAGCGACTAAGCCGGGGAGCGTGTAGCGATCGCTGGGATGGCCGGTGTAGGCTTCGCTCGGCAAGGCGGCGAAGGCGGCGGCTTGTACGACGGCGGAGTCAGCCGGCGCGGTGTCGTATGTTTCAGTGCTTTTTTGATCGGTGGCGTTCGATTCAGCGGCGGTGTTAGTTTGCGAGGTGTTGCTTCGGTTGGTGGCGCCAGTTTGATCTGCAGAGTTGGACGATTGCCGGCCGACTGCTTGTTTTACGACAGGGGCGCTGGTGTGGGCCACCATTTCAATCGAAGCGCCGCCCATTGGCGCTGTGCTGCGGCATGAGCAGGCCAGTAGCGTGAGACCCGACATGGCGATCAAGCAAAATGACTTTAGATGCCGTGTCATTGCTGGTCTCCCAGGTTCGATAAGCTTGCACTCTCCGAACTGCTGGTCGGCGCGACGAATTGATTCATGGAAGCGTTTGTTGGATTAATCGCTTGTGTGATCGATCGCGGCCGAATGTAGAGCAGGGGAGGGGAGTTGAATAAAAACGCCATGCCTGGATAGGCGGGATCATCAGGCGTGCGGCCGCCGATGCGTAAGATGGCCATCGGTCGGCCTAAGCGGTCGGCCACGACGAGCGGATCTTCGTGAGCGCCGACTTCGAAGTAGTGCTGGGCTTTGGGATCTTCGGCTCGTGGGTAAGCCCCGCGCGGATTTTCTAGATAGATGATGCGGGTAATAAATTTTCCTTGGAAGGCGGCTTCGATGTCTTCGGGCGCCAGTTCGATCGGGATGGGAAATTTCAGTTCTTGTCCCATCGGCGGGTAGAGGCGATTGATGAGTTCGATGGTCGGATAAAGCTCTTCGCCTTCGTGTCGCGCGATACCAGTGATTTTCAGTCGATAGACTGAGCCAATGAGCATACCTGCTTTGGCGGGAAGCTGTTGCGACTCGCCGAAAGTATTTTGCATGGCAAAGGAAACTTGGCCCCCTTCGGGTGCGCGGATTTCAACGGGCTGAAAATATCCGGGGAGCGGTCCACCACGCAGAAGTTGCGCTGCGCCAATTGAGCCAGTAGGCATGGCGCCGGCGTGAAGGTAATGTCGAGGTGGTTCAGCGGTGGCAACAGAAGTGACGGCAAGCCAGAGGGCAAGGCCGAGACTCAAGGTTGCGAAGTTAGGCCGCATGATGGTTCGGACCAGGGAGAGGGGAATATGGTTTCGGAAATCGCTGCAATCGGCGAAGGGATTCGCCTCCTACAGAAGATTGAAAACTGTCGAGGGAGCCCTGCGTGGCAGGAACTCCCTCGACGGTATCGGGTTTACATCCACTTACTGCGGTGGGCAGTTGCCATCGGCGCAGTTTTCGCCGCAGTCGCTGCACTCGGCACCAGGCACAACCTGATGCGAGATGTGCCACGGCTGACGGAATTCGACCGGCGGAACCGTGCTACGTTCGACAATGTGAACGTGGCTAGGCGGTTTCGGATAGCTCAGACCAGGAACCTGGCGAACATCGATTTTGATTTTCTCGGTCGGTCCTGGAATGTGCATGTGGGTGTGATTGTTCATCACGTGACGTTGCAAGCCGGCTGGTACTCCGAGCGGAATGTGTGGAGGACCAGGAAGGCCGATCGGCGTGCCGCAGTACGGCATGCCATATTCCGGCACGGTGACGCCGGCAATGAACTGCGGTGGAGGAGGAGTTGGCTGGCCAACTTGACCGGCGATGGAACACTTCGGACCGCAGGGGCCCCAGTAGCCGGCTTGAACAACGTCGTTGCCACCAGGGCCACCGGCGCCGCCACCTTGCAGATCTTTGTTACCCAAGCGAATGATCGCGAGAATCGAACCGCGGCGATCGGCTTCGACAATTGGATCGACGCCTGGATCGAGCCGTGTGCTGACGAGCGTTTCAACACCGGCGAGCGCCAGTTCTTGATACTCGGCATCAGGCAAGTAGATGACCTTGGTCACAAAGTTGCCCGAGAGGACTTGTTTGAAATCGTCATCCGTTAATTGGAACGGAATGAAGTTGTGGGCGATGAACGCTTCGGTGCGCGGGACCGTCGGAGCAACTTCCAGCGTTGGATACAATTCGACGCCTGGGTAGCCAGGAATGTCGGTGAGTTTCAAACGATAGATTGCACCTTGCGGAAAGTTGTATCGGCCTGGAACGACGAGCGCTTCGGAATCGAACAGCCCTGGGCCGCCGACATCCCAATGCACTTGCATGCCATCGCTGCCGATGAAACCGATTTGCGACGTGACGCCGAAGCCTAAGCCCATGCCTCCCATGCCACCGCCCATTGCCATGTCGCCCATGGATTGGCTGCCGGGCGCACAACCGCCGCGGCAACCACGATGGAAGCCGGCCTGTTGGACATCGCCGGGACCTGCGCCGCCAGCGCCAGCCGCTGCCATCGCGCCACCGGGAAACATTCCTGGCATTGGACCGGGCATCGGGCCAGGACCACCGCCGCCACCGGCGAGCATGACGCCTGGGCCTGGGCCATCGACGCCTGGGCCTGGGTGCATCAACATTTGAGATGGCGGCAGCACATTAGTGCGCGGCTCGAATACCGGTCGAACGTGCGACAGGTGTTCTAGTGGTGAATTCTGCGGCAAGGCACAGCCACTTGCCATGAGCGCAGCGAACAGCGCTCCTAATAGACAGCGCAAAGTCATTTTTCCCCCCTACGGCGCGACAGCGCGGAATGCGGTGATCGGGCCAAGACTACGGAACGTCAATTTATTACTGGTTGCGGTTTCTGGCCGGAATTGGTCTTGGGCTGGCCTTGGGCAAACCCCTAGAATCGAGACGCAATTCGGCCGTCTGTGGGTATCGTCGGCCTCGCACAATGCGAATCTTTGGCAAATCCGACAAAACCGGCACATGAAGATCATTCTGCCTAACTTCACAATCGGCATTTTTGTGGCTGCGACTTTGCTAGGACAAACTGAAAGTCCGCCTGACCAACAGAGCAGGGAAGCTCAATCTGCCGTTCAGCTTGGGACGCCGACGGCGATTGTGGATGCGCAAGACGGGCGACCAGACGACACGATAGCAACGCTATCTAACCGTGAAGAAGGTGCTGAGTTACTGATTCGAAAAACGGCGGATCAATTGGCGAAACATTCGTCGATTGTCGCGAGAGTGCGATTTCATGTGGATTTGTTTGGTTATCAACCGATCGGACAAGGACTTTATTTACAACATGGCATAAGCGCGGAGCGAAAGATTCGCTGGGAATTAAAAACCACGATTGGCGATCAGATTGTTACGTGGCAGCAAGTTTGCGATGGGCGCTATTTGTGGCAACTGAGTGAGTTGTCGCCTGAAGAGCGAAACTTGGAACGCGTGGACTTGCGACGAGTGCGGTTGGCGCTCGAGCAATCGACGAAGCCGACCGAGGCTTCGTTAAATTTCAAACAAAGTTTTGCGATCGGCGGTTTGCCCGAGGTGGCCGAGAATTTACGGAAATCATTTTCCTTTATGCGCGCGGAAGCAGGGCAGCTTGATCAACTGCCGGTTTGGATTGTAACGGGATCGTGGCGGCCCGAGGCGCTGAAGCTGGTGTCGAAAGAATTGGCGGAACAGGCGGCGACGGGAAAACCGCTCGATCTGAAAAAATTGCCACCGCAGTTGCCAGAAGAAGTCGCAGTGTATTTAGGACAAGAGGATTTGTTTCCTTATCGCATCGAATATCGGCGCCGCGGGGCAGGGCAGGGGAGGGCAGGGGAGGGCAGGGTGGATGAAATGAAAACAATCGTGCTTGTTGAATTGTATGAAGTGCGACTTGGAGCACCGATTGAACCGCGGCAGTTTGAGTATGAACCGTCACCGAGCTTTGCCGATACGACGGAGATTTTTCTGAAGACGCTGACGGGAAATGAACCGCAGAGACGCGGAGAGAAATAATGAACGGGTGAAGGGGTGAGCAGGTGAAGAGGTGAATTGTTGGAGAGCGTTCGCAACTTTCTGGTTAGTTTTGAGCCAATTTTGCGGCAACTCGGATTGCTTCGATCATGCCTGATGTTTCTGCGCGGCCTTGCCAGGCTAGGTCGAATGCTGTGCCGTGAGCGACGCTCGTGCGGACGATTGGCAGGCCACAAGTAGCATTTACGGCTTGGTGCATGCCAAGCAATTTGAGCGCGATGTGGCCTTGGTCATGATACATGGCAACTACGCCATCGAATTCTCCGCCACGGGCGCGGACCATTAATGTATCTGTCGGGAGCGGTCCTTCGGCAATCAATCCTTCGCGAGTAGCTGCCTCAACAGCGGGTCTAATGATGCGTTGTTCCTCGTCGCCGAATAATCCTTCTTCGCCAGCGTGGGGATTTAGTGCACAAACGCCGATGCGAGGTTGCTGGCCTTTGATGGTTCGCATGATGCGATCCGCGAGCCGGATTTTGGTGAGGATGGAATCGGTCGTGAGATGCCGAAACACCTCCGAGAGCGCCATGTGCAAGGTGACATGAACTACGCCGAGGCCTGCCGAGCCGCGAACGCAAAATTCTTTTTGCGCAGAAGTGGTTGCTGGCGCTAGATAGAGCATCATGGCAAAGTCTTTTACACCACACAACTCGGCAAGTAATTCGGTATGGCCGGGATAATGATGGCCGGCGCGCCAGAGCGCGGCCTTATGTAGCGGCGCGGTGACGATGCCGTGGACCTGGCGATTTAACGCCAAATGGGCCGCAGTGACCAGCGCATCGTAAGCAGCCTGGCCGCCGCGGGGATCAATTGTGGCGGGCGGTGTTTCAGCGGCATCATCGCTGCCACAAGGAAGGCACGGAATGACATCTGCCGTCGAAGAGATTTGATCGGGCGAATCGACAGGAACAACCTTCGCGCCGGTTTGCAACAGATGGACAGCACGCTCGAAGATTTTGGGATGTCCTACAACAACGGCGCGACATAATTCGTGCATCGCGGGCTGCCGCCACACTCCAACGATTGTTTCTGGCCCGACGCCGGCAGGGTCGCCTTGAGTGATTGCCAGAAGTGGTTTGGTGTGAGTCATACGTTTGAATCATACGCGCAATTGCAAGGGTGACAAAAGGCCCCTGTCAACGCGGTGCTGATGAGCGTATAAATTCTACAGAGAACAAGATATTCATTCATCGATTATTGCTTGCCATGATTCGTATTTTCACCACGCTTGCTATTACTGCCGTGCTATTAATGGCGGCCGCGCTGTTATTAGGGCTTTACGTGGGTGATATTCATGGAACAAAAGACGCCGACACGCTGCGCTGGGCCATGGTGCATCGGCTGATGGGCCTGGGCGCTGCTTTGGCGGTGGTGTTGGTGAACAGTATTGTGATGACCTATTTCATTGGCACGAGCCGATGGTGTAAGGAAGTCAGTGAGACTTATCAGCTCGATCCTCAATTTGTACAGCGCAGTGCGGCATTAAAACGGAGCGCTTTTCCGTGGGCGTTTATGTCGATGCTGGTGGTTGTTGGCGTGGGGGCTCTGGGGGGTGCGGCCGACCCTGCGACATTGCGTCAGGGTACCGAATATTGGGTAACGCCTCACTTGATTGGCGCTTTTGCGGGACTTGTGTTTATTGCGTTCTCGTTTTTTATGGAGGCGGGGCGAATCGCAGCTCACCACGTGGTGATTGAAGATATTGTGGCAGTTGTGCGGCGTATTCGACAGGAACGTGGCCTGGACGTTTAGAAATTTAATTATTTGACTGTGCCGAATTCGACTGCGCCGCGTGGGAGGTTTTGTTGCCGTGATGCTCGTGGCCGGTGCTTTCGAGCAACACAATTCCTGCGGCCAATGCGACGCCGAGCAAGAGAGCGAACGAAAGCTTAACGCGATCATGCTTGTGAAACTGCACTTCGGGCAGTAAGTCGCTGGTGGAAATGCACAAGAAAGCGCCCGCGGCAAAACAAAGCGCGACTCCGACGATATCGGGATGTTGGCTTTGAAGCTGAGCTAATCCCAAGAAAAATGCCATTACGCCGAGCGGAGCGATCAGAGCATAGAAGAAATTTACGAGGTGACGCCAACGGCGTGACCAGCCGCCAGCCGCCATGAGCGTACCGATCGTGAGCGAATCAAACGGCTTGTGTAATACCACGGCCAGAAACGTACCGAAGCCCGCAAGTTTTACGACAGTGTGTTCGCCAGTTTCAGCGGAAATGGCGGCTCCTAATGCCAATCCATCGATCAAGCTATGCACCGTTAAGCCTAACAGTGCGCCGCTCCAGGAAAGCCCGGACATGGATTCCGCATCTTCGTGATGATGGTGATGGCCACTATGATCGTGATTGCAATGTTCGTGAGCTTCTTTACTAATGTCTTTGGGCGTTTCTTCGACAGGTGCATCGTGATGATGGAAGTGAAAAAATCTTTCCAAGAAAAACATTGCCAGAAAGCCGCCTAAGGTCCACATGACTGTCTGATCGATATTTTCGAGCTGCATGAATCCGTGCGGCAAAAGATGCAACATGCCAATACCTAAAATCACGCCGGCCACAAAACTGAGAGCGACTTGCATTCGCGTGTGCGTTAGTCGCACTAGCATGGGGACCCAACCGCCGGCCAATGCGGCCAGTGCAATCA
>CAZIGP010000099.1:0-10008 GCA_964538425.1 uncultured Pirellulales bacterium
TGAAGTGCCTGCCCATCATGGAGTTCGTGTAGGAGGTATCTACAAGGTGACCATCAACTCCGCAAGAAAGACGGACAGGACCGTCCCCAACATGACAGGCCCTAAAGGGGAACCCTTGTTTGAGTATGAAAACTTTATTCCTACGCAATATAACTCAGCGACAAAACTAAAAATTACCGTCTCTGAAGATGATAAAGAAAACCATCGACTATTTGCTCTTAACAAAACAGGATAATGGGGTAATTCAAGGACATTATCGCTGGTGTTCAAGTGGGAGTACTCTATGAAAACTTATCAACCTCAACGTTGCGCATTCACCTTGGTCGAGCTGCTAGTGGTCATTGCCATCATTGGCATTTTGATTGCGCTGTTGTTGCCTGCAGTCCAAGCGGCCCGAGAAGCAGCACGACGTGCCCAATGCAAAAACAATCTCAAGCAAATTGGGCTGGGAATTTTAAACTACGAATCCGTCAAGAAAGAACTTCCGCCAGGCTTAAAATGCAATAAGACTTTAGGAGGCATGGGCGGCGGGCCTTACAACACCGTCTGGGCGTATCTCTTCCCTTATATTGAAGAGAAAGCGAGCGCTGCTCTCTGGAGTTTCGCCCATGGTTACGGCGGCAACGGGAGCGGTAGTGGAGGAATTGAGTATTACGCAGTGAATGGTCTTATCCTTCATCAAAAGTATCCTGTGTATTTGTGCCCATCGGATAATGCCGGTGTCTTTCCTGGTGAACCTCCCACGTATCCACTTGATTTTTCTCGTTCAAATTATGCAGCCTGCTTTTCGCCTAATGGCGCAATGGTCGCGCCCAACAATCCTGAATTTACTCATGAAGCAAGTGCCATCCTGGCAAACAATCCGAATCCCACCAAGTTAGCAGCGTTTAATGTCAACGTGCGCCGTAAATTGCGCCAAATCACTGATGGCTTGTCGAAAACTATTGCGGTCTCAGAAGTGATTTCTGGAACGGAAACCGACACGCGCGGCCTGTGGTGGTATTCTTGGGGAGCTCAGTATGTGCACCGTCGTGGACCAAATTCTAGTAGCGCCGATACATCGTGGGCATCATTTTCAGCTAATTGCACTTCTGTTCTTCCTGATGCCCCCTGCGCCGCCACGGCCACTCATTGGGGTTTAACCGATTACACAGCGCGCAGCAGACATCGCGGTGGTGTCCAGGCAGTAAAGCTAGATGGCTCGGTCGACTTTTACATCGACAACATCGACATGTTGGCTTGGCAAGCATCGGCCAGTATTAACAGCGGAGATTAATTAAAGGCTGCATTTGTTTTCTCGATCAAATCATCAACGAATTTTTCAATTAATTATTACCTGCTACTAAATCATATTCACTTCGATTGATCCAAATATTTTTACTGAGAAAATAAACTCGATGAAACAACTATGGCTGTTTTTGGGCTGGTGGCTAGTTTCCACAACTTGCAATTCGGCGCCTCCTACGACGATTCGGTTTCCCACACTCGGCATGGATGTCGATCAGCGTGCCATACTGCTCGCCATCGATGATCAATCGTTGCCGTTGAAAGACAATCTTTGCTATTACCTTTCTAAACCGAGCGTTCGTCCAAAAGCAGTGATAAGACCGGAGCGTGATGATTCTTCGGCGCCAGATGAATTGGCAGCCAACTTCTATGGCACGGTGCTGCAAGAAGGCGATAAGTTTCGCATGTGGTACTACGGAGTACGGCGAGAAAGCAATAAGTGGAAATTGATCGGCCAACTTTGCTATGCGGAAAGTAAAGACGGCATCGATTGGGTAAAGCCAGAACTCGGCCAAGTGGAGCTCAAAGGATCAAAGCAAAACAATGCGTTGGCGTTAGTGGTTGGAGACACGCAAGGCGTGACCGTCATTAAAGACGAACAAGATCCCGATCCAGGCCACCGCTATAAGATGATTTTGCAATATATGCCGCAGGATGTCCCTACACTTAAAAAGGCAGTCAGCGCCGACGGGATTACTTGGACGGATGCGGGAGACATACCTCAACATGAATTTCGAGAACAGTCGTCGTTCTTCAAACACAATGGCATGTACATTGTTTGCGGTCACACCGTTTCTCTAGGGGATGGCGGACAGCCGCGCGGCCGTCAAGGATTCGCTTGGATCTCGCCTGATTTTCAAGATTGGCCCATCGAGCAGGCAGAATCATTTCAACTTCCCGAACCACCCTACAAAGACAGCAAACAATGGAAATGGGCGCAGCATTTCGATCAAGTTCACTTGGGAGTTGGAGCAGCTAGTTTTGGAAACGTAGCAGTAGGATTGTACGGTCTGTGGCATGAGCGCGGCTGGGGAGCGAATGGCACCACTTGTGATTTCGGCCTGGTCGTAAGCAACGACGGAATGCATTTTCGCGAACCGATTCCAGGCCATGTCTACATGAAATCGGACGAAGTGCCGCTACCTGTTGTCCCCGGCAGGAAATTTCCCACCATGCTTTGCCAGGCGAACGGGCTTTTGAACGTGGGAGATGAAACTCGCATTTACTATGGACGATGGAGAAACTCTGAATGGCCTTTAAATGGAGACGGCAGTAACTATTACGCCGAAATTGGTCTTGCTACTTTGCCACGCGACCGTTGGGGCGCGCTCGGTTTGTATCCCAAAACGACGAGTGGTGCAGTGTGGACCGCGCCGATCGCACTGCCCGAAACAGAGTGTAGCATCCGTTTGAATGCAGAGGCTGCGAGCAGCATGCGCGTCGAAGTCGCCGATGCCAATTTTGAATTACATCCGGATTTTTCGGAGGAGAATAGCGGAACGGTTAAGCAACAAGCCGGACTCGATTGCGAAGTGTCATGGCCTGCCACCAAGCTGAAACAGCTACGTGGAAAAACTGTGCGGCTGCGCGTGCATCTGAAAAAAGATGCCGAAGAGCCTCGACTTTACGCCATCTATGTTAGTGCCGCTCCGAGCTCTTTCTAATTTTGACATGAAGATTGTTGACATCCAAACGATTTTACTCACAGGACCATGTACCAATGATCCTTTTTTGAGCGAAGCTAGAAAAAAGCGAAGTGCAACGTTTATCGAGATTACGACCGACGATGGTCTTACGGGTCTTGGCGAAACTTATGCCGGATATTTTTTTCCTGAGGGCGTGCCACCCGTAGTCGAATTTTTTCGGCCAATTTTGCTGAATCAATCCATCTGCCAAATTGGTGAACTATGGAATCGCATGTTTCATTGCGGCAATTATTGGTGCAGGGTAGGGCTAGGCCTTGCCGTCATTAATGGTATCGAAGCGGCACTTTGGGATTTACGCGGTAAAGCAGAAGGCAAACCAGTTTATGAACTTTTAGGTGGAGCGAAGCATTCGTCACTACCATGCTATGCCACTGGTGGCCCTTCGAATTATCCGCTCGACCGCTTGGCGGCAAAGATTGAACATTATTTGCAGCATGGATTTCGCGGCGTCAAGTTAGGTGCCGGACGGCACACCGCAGAAACTGGGTTTCATGGCATTGCCGATCCATCATCGGCAGCAGCGTTTGAAGTTGAAAAGCTGGAATTTGTACGCCGACGATTTGGCCGAGAATTACAGATCATGCTCGACGGCCACATGGGTAATAGTCCCACAGAAGTGTGGAGGTTCGACACAGCGCAGGCCGTGTTAAATGCTCTTGAGCCATTTGAACTGTTGTTTTTTGAAGAGCCGTTGCATTACACCGATGTCGATGGGTACTCGCAGTTGTGTCTGTCCAGCAAAACTCCTGTTGCTGGCGGTGAAACACTGACTGGTGTTGCCGAATGGCAAACGTTTATTGATCGCAATTGCTTCGACATCGGTCAGCCCGATGCTTCTTTCACAGGCGGCATGATTGTCACTTTGGAAGTGGCTCGATTACTTGCTACCCAGGACCGCCAGATCGCGACCCATGCTTGGGGCGCTGGACCGTCGCTGATGCAAAATATTCACGTGGGCTTTGCAGCCGAGAATACATGTATTCTCGAAATTCCGCCTGATTACGGTCCACTGCACAGCGAATTAATTGGTGATTCATTCCGAATGGAAAACGGTCGTATTCTGCCACCGCAAACACCAGGACTGGGCATCCGATTAACGAAAGACACAAAGCATAAGTTTCCTTTCATTCCAGGCAGCGGCGAATTTAATAGCGTTACTGGCAAGAACCTAGAAAGTTAACCACTGCATGAAACAGATTTTCATCGACGTACCGATCGATTCGGCAGGGCTGCAGCGACTAAAGCGCATTCCAGATATGCAGGTCACCATTGCTGATCCAATTACTGCTGACAAAGCAATTTCACGACCTGCCGAGCAGATTCGCAAAGCCCAATTATGTTTTTGTGCTTACTTGCCTACGAATCTTTCAGATCTGCCACACTTGGAATTAGTTCAAATATCTTCATCGGGCTACTCTCAGCTATACGGATTGGATTTACCTTCTAAAGGTGTTCGAGTCTGCAATGCACGAGGGGTGTTTGACACGACGATCGCCGAATGGAACATTGCGATGATGATTAATTTGTCGCGAGATTTGCGACAAATGATTCGAAACCAAGAGGCACACGTCTGGGATCGTGCTGCCCGTTTTCAGGGAGAGATACGAGGCAAAACCGTCGGGATCTGGGGGTACGGCGGCATCGGACGACAAACTGCGCGTCTCTGCAAAGCTTTGGGAATGGAGGTTCATGTACTCACACGCTCTGGAATGAGCGAACGGGCGAATCTCTATAGTGTTTCTAATTCCGGAGATTCCAACGGCTTATTGCCCGATCAAGTATTCTGCTTGGAACAGAGGTCGAAGTTTTTGAGTCAGCTTGATTTTTTAATTTTGAGCATGCCGTTGACACCCGAGACCGAAGGAATTGTTAGCATCAAGGAGTTACGTGCCTTACCATCGTCGGCTTTTTTGCTTAACCCGGCTCGCGGGCCTTTGGTTCAAGAATCGGCCCTTCTGCAAGCCTTGCGCGAGGGCTGGATCGCGGGCGCCGCAATCGACACGCACTACCAATATCCACTGCCTTCAGAGCATCCTCTTTGGAGTTTTGAGAACGTCATTATCACGCCACACATCTCTGGTTCGGATGAGAGCACTTACTATTGCTCTCGAATTTGGGACTTGTTTGTAAGCAATGTTGAAAGATACCTACTGGATCGAGCGCTTTTGAATGAACTTTCACCGACCCAACTTTTGGAAGCCTGATGCTACAGGCACAAATCATGTAATTCCGGCAGAGGAAAAATTCTGTTAATAAATTTTGATGAAGGTTTACTGACTTATTTCAATTAGTAATTATTGAGGAGATTAGGAATGATACGCGACTGCATAAAACTAGCACAAGATTTTCAAGAATATGGATTCTTGATTATCGAGAACTTTTTTACACCGCTTAAAATCGCTGAGATCCAAGCGGCCGTGGAACGATATATTAAACGAGTTCACTCCGAAGATTCGTTTGGTTGCGTTGTTTATGAGCCGGGGTCCGAGCGAAAGATTCGGAATCTGTTTGATATGCAGCATGACGATGATTATTTCGCTGATTTAATGCGTACACCAGAGCTGATCGAATTAGTAACCGTGATCTTTGATGACACTCCGGTATCGGTGAACGTCGAATTGTTTGGCAAGCCGGCACGCGTCGGCTCCGTGGTGCCCCATCATCAAGACAACGCCTATTTCAACCTGACTCCGGATGATGCTCTTACTTGCTGGATTGCGCTGGCTGACGCAACTGAAGAAAACGGCTGTGTGCGGTATATCGAAGGTAGTCATCAGCTTGGAAATCTTCCTCACGAAGCTAGCGGAGTGAAGGGAAACTCGATGCGGCTCAAAAAATTGCCGACGGGCGCTGGACGGGAAGTTTCGGGAATCGTGCGACGTGGTGGAGCTCTCATTCACCATTGCAATACGATTCACCGTAGCGAGCCCAATCGAAGCGATAAAGACCGTCCCGGTCTTTTGTTCGTCTATAAAGCGGCTCGATGTCGTGTTGATCGAACGCGCGCCGAAAAATACGAAGCTATTTCGGCCGCTGTCATGTAATTTTTCTGTGATCGGTATTTTGCGAGAGAGGGTTTTAGGCATTCCATGAAGATCGGGTTAGAAAGAGATAAGCGCGGATCGCACAAATTGCTGCAACATAGAAAAGCGACATCGTTTGTTAAATTGTCGGAAGGTGCGATTACGGTGCGTAAGCCGCAAACGGTTACTGCGGTTGCCAGTGGACCGCGCTGTGTTGTCACACAAGAGGGCGAAGTCGTTTGCTCCTTTATGGTGCAAACTGCCTTGGGAAGTAACAACTTTTGTCCCATGCTCACTCGTTCGAAAGATCATGGAAATAGCTGGCATGAACAAGGCCCTTTGTGGCCGCATCTCAGAGATACATACAGCTTGTTTGGTTCAATAAGTCGGTCGCGACAAGGAGATATATTTTTTTACGGCTCGCGAACGCAGATTGATTCGCCAGACGAGACGTTTTGGTGCGAGACCAATCAAGGCATCAAGGCCAATGAATTGTTCTGGGCGCGTTCGACAGATAACGGTTGCAGTTGGTCTGATCCAAAGGTCATTCCCATGCCCATTCCAGGATCTGCCGAGGCGCCCGGGGCCATGTGTATTGCTGAGGATGGAGCATGGCATACTTGCTATGCTCCTTATAACACTCTTGATCCGGCTATCATCGTTCCGCGAAATCAAGTGGTGCTCATAAGCAGTCGCGATGGTGGCCATTCGTGGCAACATACGGCCATGATGCGATTTAGCGATGAGCTGGCCACTGCGGCCGAAGCGTGGGTAGTGGAATTGGCCGATGGCCGGTTGCTGGGCACCTGCTGGAATGTGAATCAGCGTGATGACAGCGATTACCCCAATGCTTATGCCCTTTCCGATGACGGTGGACGAACATGGTCTGCAACGCTCTCTACGGGAATTTTGGGCCAAACGACCGCATTGACTCCGTTAAGTGATGGCAGTGCTCTGTTCATCTATAACCAGCGCAAGCACGGTAAGATCGGTGTATGGATGGCTAGAGTTCTACCAACCGCTGAAGATTTTGGAGTGTTGTCGAATGAGATTGTTTGGGATGTGCCTCAAGCTATCTCATCAAACAATCATTCCGAATGGACTAATTTTACTTTTGGCGAACCTTCGGCAACCTTGTTAGATGAGGACACCGTCTTGCTCGCGCTGTGGTGTATTCAAACGTCCGTGGGCAGCATTCAATACGTAAAACTCAAATCCAACACCTTACTTTAAAAACGCATGCTGACTCGAGAAAACTTTGTTGGGCTTTGGGCGGGGCTTCCTGTTGCTTGGGCTCCGAACGATGAATTTGATGAAAAAATTTACCGTCAAGATATTAGCCGTTGTTGCCAGGCAGGTATTCCAGGTGTTTACACCGGAGGCACTAGCGGAGAGTTCTACGCCCAAGAATGGGAAGAATTTCAGAGGATTGCGCGGGCAACGGTCGAGGAATGCCATCTGCATCATAAGCTGGCGATGATCGGTTGCACAGCTACATCGACGCGAGCCGCAGCACGCCGTGCGGCATTTGCTGCAGAAATTGGCGCCGATGCTATCCAGCTTGCTTTGCCCTTCTGGATGGAAGTGCCGGATGATCAAGTGTTGCCGTTTTTTGCGGAAATATCCCATGCCAGCGGCCTCCCATTTTCAATCTACGAAACAAAACGTGCCAAGAAAGTGCTTTCGTTGGATCAGCATTTTCAGGTTCACGAAACATTGCCCAATTACTTAATGGTCAAAGCCAATGCCGGGACGGTAGGCGACACCACAAAAGGATGTCGGGAGTTATCAACCATTGTGAATGTTTTCGTCGGAGAGCACCGTTGGGCTGAGTTGGCTCCTTGCGGAGCAGTAGGCTCCTGCAGTTCGGCTGTGTATTGGAATCCTTGGGTATTGCTGCGCGCCTGGAATCAATTGCGGAAACAAGATTGGTCAGGCCTTGAAAACCATTGCCGGCAACTGGGTTGTTTTTTCGAAGCTCTCTTTGCAACTTTTGGCACACGAGGTTTTACTGACACTGCCTACGATCGGCTTGGTGGGCGTGCCACAGGCTTTTTGCTAACCAGTTTGAGAAACCGCAGACCTTATGCGTCGCCGAAGGAGAGTGACATTGTAGTCATGCAGCAAGTGTTTAAGCAGAATTACCCGGAAATGCTTTCGTTGGGTATATCTTGTACCACATTGTAATTCTCGGCTCCTTGAGGGGCTGATTTTCCGTTATCGCAGTTTGATTTTCACTTGAAAGGATCCTGACATGCCAAAGAATTGTCTTCGATTGATGCCGCAATCCACATACATGCTTATTTTGTTTATAACATCGTCCCTTTGGACGCCCGGTCTTGTGCGCGGCGACAACTTCAATTCAGGTGCGCAGGGTTGGCAGGTCTACGACTATAACGGATTGCCTTATCCACAGCAGGGCGGCTCCGATGTCTTCTACCCGGTGACCTGGGCTAGCTCTGGCGGCGTCGGCAATTCAGGATATATCTGGGGCGACGACTCGCGTTGGCGCATCGATATTCCTGAAAACCCCGACTCGGTCCTTTCCCTCATTTTCTACCGCAATTGGATCGGTGCCGGCCCTATCGATCTGCGCAACAAGACGCTATCAGTCTACCTCCGCGGCGACAACCTTGACTTACACGGGGCGGGCGTCTACTTCTGGGCGCACGTGCTGGGAACCCGCTGGCACTACATGGCCGAGCCGTTGGACGTTTCCGATGGCCAGTGGGGCCAACAGCAAACGATCGTACTGCGCAACGATGAGAATCTCTGGCATCGCACTTGGTCGGCCAGCTCGAAAAGCCTTGACTACGTCTTGACCAACTGCGAAAGCTACGGTTTTTCGTTCATCGGTTTTCCAGCCGGCGTCGAAGTGACCGGCAGGTTCTCGATGGACGAATTCACAATTTCAGTGCCCGAGCCAAAATGTATTACTATGCTGATTATAGGAACGCTATGCATCACGGTTTGCCTATGGCAAACGGGTCGACGAGATCACATCCAGTGACGGCATTTCGCCAAGTTGATCAACCGCTTTAAAGCATTGACGTAACGTTGCGGTAAACAAAATCCCATTTGGAATGGGTGTACTTGTCCAGCATGTTGAATTTATCGTGGACCTAATCGGCGAGAATTTGGACCATCGTTGCAGATTATGCTGGATGGCCACATGGGCAACAGCCCCACTGGCGTTTGGAATCTAAGCAGTGCTCAAGCCGTCATGGATGCGGTCGCGCCGTTCGATGTGTATTTTTTTGAAGAACCTCTTCATTATACAGACTTTGATGGTTACACCGAATTGTGCCGTACCAGCCCGGTGCCGATTGCCGGGGGAGAAACTCTTACCGGCACGGCCGAATGGCGCATGTTTGTGGAACGAGACTGCTTCGATATTGGCCAGCCCGATGCATCGTTTACAGACGGAATGTTGCAAGTGTTAGAAGTTGCGCGACTGCTGCAAGATCGCGGTCGCCATGTGGCGAGTCACGCTTGGGGTGCAGGCGGCTCGCTCATGCAGAACATTATTCATTTTGGATTTGCTGCCCCGAATACCTGCATCCTGGAAGAGCCTCCAGATTACGGCGCGCTGCATGCTGAGGTCATCGGAGACTCGTTCCGTATGGAAACGGTCACGTGCTTCCACCGCAAACTCCCGGCCTAGGCATCCAGCTTACCGAGGAAGTAAAGCGGAGTTTCGCATTCGTTCCTGGCAGTGGTGAATTCAACAGCGTTCCTGGAAAGATCTTGAACGACGAGGTGACGTGCCGACCGTGTTAGAGTAATGCAGGATGTCGTCTGCAATCGAGTAATCGAACTTAAGGAGCAATCATGTTTCGATCAAACCCCAAGAAAGATCAATCCGCAAATATAAGTCGGCGCGACTTGCTGAAGTACGGATGCGGTTTCGCGCTAGCGAGCGGTCTCCATTATTCCTGCTCGTCAATTACTGCTGCCAATGATAAAGTTTCAGCCGGCTTTCCCCAGCCTTG
>CAZIGP010000100.1:0-3354 GCA_964538425.1 uncultured Pirellulales bacterium
TTGCAGGCCATGATAGCCGGTGTACCAGCGATACTCTTTGTTCTGCCATTTCTTGCCGGTGAATACGAGCTTTTCGGCATTAATGACGACGACGAAGTCGCCGGTATCTACGTGCGGAGTGTAGGTTGGGCGATGCTTGCCCATCAGGACCATGGCAATATCGCTCGCTAATCGGCCGACTACTTTGTCGGTTCCATCAACCAGCCACCACTTGGCTTCTAATTCGCCAGGCTTGGCCATGTAAGATTTCTTGGCAGTCGCTTTCATCGTCGCAGGCACAGTTCATCCCTCTAGAGGGTTTCAGCTCAAAAAGTGGAAACTCGAATTTTAGCGGGTTTTTGGTAGATCAACAAGGGTGGGATTCATCGAGTTTATGGACAAATAGGTTCCTAAAAATGCTTATTTCTCTCGGTTAAACTTAAAGGCAGTTTCGATCGCCAGATGTTTGAGAGAGGTTTAATCATGAAAATGTTCGTCGCGGGCCGTTGGCTCGACAAAGCCGCAAAAATCGAGGTTCGCAATCCTTTTGACGATTCTGTGGTTGATACCGTTCCTAAAGCAGATGGCGGCGACGTTGAAGCGGCGCTGGCTGGCGCAGTTGAAGGAGCACGAATCATGCGCGCAATGCCAGCTTACGAGCGGTATCGCCTTTTGTCGAAGGCGGCTAGCTTAATGCGCTCGCGGCAAGTCGACTTGGCTCGCACGCTTACACTGGAAGAAGGCAAAGTTTTACGCGAAGCGACGGCCGAAGTTTCGCGCGCGGCCGAAGTAATCGAACTTTCGGCGGAAGAGGCAAAGCGCATTGGTGGGGAAGTGCTGCCGTTGGATGGGGCTTCCAACGGTGCGGGCAAATTTGGATTTACCATTCGCGTGCCTTGTGGTGTGGTTGTAGCAATCACGCCATTTAACTTTCCGATCAATTTGCCATGCCACAAAGTAGGGCCAGCTTTGGCGGCTGGCAATGCGGTGATTTTGAAACCGGCGAGCGACACACCGCTGGTGGCACTAAAGTTAATCGAAATTTTGTTGGAAGCAGGCGTGCCGCCGTTATCCATTTCGTGTCTTACGGGGGGCGGCGGTGCTATCGGCGATGCACTGTGTGCCGATCCGCGTGTGCGAAAAGTCAGCTTCACGGGTAGCCGTGATGTCGGTGAGCACATCATTAAAACTGCTGGTTTAAAACGTGTGACGATGGAGCTGGGTTCGAACAGCCCATTGATTGTGATGGACGATGCCGATCTTGATCAGGCTGCCGAGGCCATTGCTGCTACGGGGTATTCCAATGCTGGCCAGGTTTGTATTTCAACCCAGCGTGTACTAGCCGCCGCACCGATCTATGGCAACTTGCTCGATGCACTTAAGCCGAAAGTTGAATCGCTGCGCGTCGGTAATCCGCTGGAAGAAAACACAAAAATGGGTCCGATGATCCGTGAAAAAGATGCCGAGCGTGTGGGCCAGTGGATCAACGAAGCCGTAAAAAGTGGAGCCCAGCTTGTTGCTGGCGGTAAGCGTGACGGTGCGAAACATGAAGCTACCATCGTGGCGGATGTTGATCCGCAAATGCGCATCAGTTGCGAAGAGCTTTTCGGCCCGGCCGTGGCAGTTACCAAATGCAGCAGCATCGACGAAGCCATTCGGCTAGCAAACGATACCAAGTATGGCCTTAGCGCTGCTATTTTTACCCGCGATTTGAACCGGGCACTGCGTTTTTGCCGCGAAGTCGATAGCGGCAACTTGCACGTAAACTGGGGGCCGCAATGGCGCGCCGATCTAATGCCGTATGGCGGGCTGAAAGAAAGCGGCTTAGGTAAAGAAGGGCCGCGATATGCGATGGAAGAAATGACGGAACTAAAAACCGTTGTTATTCATGGGCTGTGATGGGCAGCTAAAAAAGGGAGTATGGGGAGAAAGGGAAGCTATTAAAGTCTACTGACTGCTATCGCTTATTAGAAATCGGTCTTGACCCTGTTACGTGCATCCAGTATTTCACCGTCGCCATGCCGGGTTTCCCGGCACATGGTCTTTTCATTGATTGCGCTCGGTTCGGCTGTTTAGTCTTGTCTTGCCGATCTTAGCGCGGAACATTTCATTGTATGGGGTTGCCGTGAACGCCTTTTCCTGGTGCCGTCTGTTGTTCTGCGCTGCTTGGTTAGCGGCTTGGGGCACAACGAACTTTGCCGAGGCACAACGCGTGCGATTTAGTTCGCGCGACGATTCTGCCGTTGGTGGTTCTGCTTCTTCCAGTTCCGATGGCTGGGTTTCTGCCGCTTCAAGGTATGTCAGCAATACGCCCACTCCAACCAATTCAACGCCTTCCGTTATGACCGCTAGCGCGGAAGCTCCTGTTCCGAGCACTCGTACGCCCTCGTATTCCACAGTTGAAACGCCGGTTTATATGGGCTCGCCTGTGTATGTTGCTTCGGCTCCAAGTCAACCATCAACAACTCAACCGTCTTCTTCACCTCCTGCTATAGATTATCGAACAGCCTCAAATACTGCACCGATCACATCACCTGCTGCAGGTTATGCGGCGGGCTTTTCGCAGCCCGTGATGGTGGCTGGGGCTTGGGATCCTTATCAGGTGGCTTCAAGACATGCCGCGTTTTCCGGTACCGTCGTTTCGAATCCAGGCATGCCTGGTCAATACACGTTGCCACAGCCGATGCCGCGCGTACCGTACTACACGCAGCAGCCGGTTGTAAACTCTGGCCAGCCTTACGTGGTCATTCCGGAAGCCGATTGTTCGGCTCCCATCCCAACCAATGTGATGCCGCTTGCGGCGCCTGGAGTCATTCCGACGACGACGCCTGCCTATGTGCCTCCCACAGTACCCACGCTAGGCGCACCAATGGTCGCACCTGCTGCGCCGGCCTTGGCACCTGCTTTAGCAGCACCGATCGGTACTTCGCGACATTGTTACCTCGAAGCCGATGCTATCTTCTTCACTCGTGATGCGCGGCTTGGCAACACGCCAATCGTGCTGCTCGATGGCAATGCTCCGACGGAAAGCAATGTGCTATTAAGCACGGCCGATATCAATTTCAAATTTGAACCTGGCCCGCGAATTTTGTTGGGTACCGAATTCGACGGCTTCCGGGCCATCGAAGCCAGCTATTTCGGTATTTATAGCTGGGATTATTCCAGCACAATTACTGGTGATAACAACCTGAACCTGCCAGGTGATTTGGGTTTGGCACTGCTTGATTTCTTCAATGCCGACTCGATAACCGTTACTTATAATTCCGACATTCACAATGGCGAGCTGAATTACCTTCATTACTATGGCAACATCGCATGGCTGGTGGGATTTCGCTATTTCAATCTCAGCGAGAAGTTCAGCATTACGGCCAGCGA
>CAZIGP010000100.1:3364-10006 GCA_964538425.1 uncultured Pirellulales bacterium
TCAGCACCTACAACAATCTGTTTGGCGGACAAATTGGCGGCCGCGTCAAACAAGCTTGCGGACGATGGTCATATGACTTGACCGGCAAAGCTGGCATTTATGGAAATGCAATTCGTGCTTCGCAACGCATTTCGGATTTCGATAACTTTACTTTCCGAAACACCAGCATAAGTGGAGGGCAGCTTTCGTTTCTTGGCGAGCTGGGTCTGAACGGCAACTACAAGTTCAGCGAATGCCTGTCGTTGCGTGGTGGTTACCAAGTCTATTGGGTTGAAGGTTTGGCACTGGCTCCCGAGCAACTCGACTTCACCGATACGGACACCAGCGGCACATCGCTCGACAAAAACGGCGGTTTATTCATCCATGGTGCGCATGCGGGTTTGATGGCGCAGTGGTAATAGTCTCGAACTTAGCGTGCTTAACTTGCGTTGGGTTGCCGAACTGCTCTTGCGGTATTTACAATCACTCGGCTATACCGTTTGCTTATCACCTCTGTAAATGCTAGCAAGGATGCTGCATGACCACGGCCACCATTGTCGTTCCATGCTACAACGAAGCCGAGCGGCTTGATGTTGCGCGTTTTCATGGATTTGCGAGCGGCCGACCCGGCATTCGCTTTCTGCTGGTCAACGATGGCAGCCGCGACGACACGCTCACTCGCCTCATGCAGCTTGAAGCAGAAGATTCCAAGCATTTCTCGGTGTTTGATTTGCCTCGCAATGGCGGCAAAGCCGAAGCGATTCGACAGGGCGTGCTTCACGCCGCAGAAATGCAGCCCGACTTTATCGGTTACTGGGATGCCGACTTGGCTACGCCGCTCGATGCCATCCCGAACTTCATTGAGGTACTACGCCGCCGACCTGAAGTTTTGCTCGTGATCGGTACACGTCTGCCACTCCTCGGCCACGACATCCGCCGCCGGCCGATACGCCGTTTGCTCGGTCGGGCATTTGCCCAAGCAGCGTCGCTTACGTTGGGCACAAAAATTCGTGATACCCAGTGCGGTGCAAAACTATTTCGCAACACATCCCAAATGCTTGCTGCGTTTGCCGAGCCATTCGACTCTCGTTGGATTTTCGATGTCGAGCTCTTGGCGAGGCTGATTGCCATTGGTTCTCTTACTACTAGGCCTCGTTCAAATTTATCGCTGAAAAATCTGCTTTACGAACTGCCGCTGGATTATTGGGAAGATGTTGCGGGTTCGCGGCTGAAACGGAGCGACTTTGTCAAAGCCATCGGAGATTTATCGCGTATCTGGTGGCGTTACTTACGACCGGGCGCCGTTTATGCGCCGCCTTTGCAAATCTTTACAATTCCCGAGCAACGCCGCGCGGCTTGATCGTAGCAGGCAACATTCTGTGTGCCCTGTTACTTTAACTGAGACTTTTCACGATCTGCCACGGTCGTTTTTCTTCCTAGCACGACTACGGTGCCTTTTTCAGGAAATTCTGGGCAACGATCGAGCACCACAGTTTCTGGAGGAAGATTCCCGAATAATTTCGAATAATGCTCTTCGGTTGTCACTAAAAACGCATCGGCAGAAGCCTTAAGAAATTCGGCTGCGTGTTCAGCATTGCGGCACGATTCCACGCGAGTGCCAGTGTAATAGACCAGACTCGGGCGGAAGTAGCCGTACTGCGCCACTTGCGGCTGGTGTGCTGCATGACGTCGAATCACTGCAGCCACAGAAGGGCTGGGTTGATGCTGATCAATCTGCACTGCGACGCCAGCGAATAGTGCAACACAAAACGCTGCTGCGGTGATCGCTAATCCAATCGCCGCTTCACGTCGCCGACGCATTTCAGACAGTGCTATGCAAATGGTGCCGCCGATAAGCAAAATTGCGCCAAGCCAGCTAATCAGCAACATTTTGTCACTTAATTCTGGAGCGGCCACAGGATTTGATGTTGATTCTGCCGCCAGATGATGAGCAATCATCGGTCCTGCAATCGCCATGGCAATTCCCACCAGTACGAGAGAACCGAAAGACAAACGTGGCCACCAACGATTTACAAGGACTGGCTGTTCTAACCAGCGTTGGATGAACGAAGCCGTCGCCAAAGCCAGTGCTGGATATACCGGCAATACATAGCTGGGCAACTTGGTGCTGGCCAGCGAAAAGAAGCCGACCATCACGACAATCCAACACGCAAGAAATCGAGCAGCACGATTCGTCGGGGTTCGGGCCTTATCAATTTCCCGACAGCCACGAATCAGATTCAAAGTGGTTGGAATGCCAAAGATCGACCAGGGAAACAGGCCAATCAATATCGCAGGAATGTAGTACCAGATTTCTCCACCGTGATTATCCATTGAGTTCATGAACCGGCCGAAATTGTGAACGCCGAAAAACTCGCGGAGGAACTGACCTCCTGTGCGCCAATCAACGAGCACATACCACGGCCCGGCGACAAGCAATACAGCCAAAATCGCAGTGAATGGCCGCATTTGCCAGATCGCGGTAGCAATTCGCGACGGTGAAAACCGTCGCAAAAATAGATGTACGCGATCACCCCACGTTACGTCGGTAGGAAGCTGCCCAACTGGGTTTCGCATCAACAAATACAAACCAATGACCATCCCGGGCAACAATACGCCGATGGGGCCTTTGGTGAGGACGGCGATCCCCATCACAAGATAGATGGCAAACCATTGTCGCCACGTCAGATGAATGTTTTTGCTTTCTCGTTGAGGAAGAGGTGAGGCAAGCCAATTTTCTTGGCGCACAAACAAATACAGCGCCAGGCTCGAAAAGAATACTAGAAAACTATCTGGCGTGGCGGCACGTGCAACCACATCGAACATCAGTGCCGTAGACATTGCCAATCCCGCCCACAGACCGACGCTGCGATTGAACATTCGTTGGCCGATTTCGTAGGTCAACAACGCCGTTGCCACGCCAAAAATTGCAGACCAAAATCGAGCTGCAAATTCGGTCGCGCCGAATAGTAGAAAACCAGTGCGCATCATCCAGAACATCAGCGGTGGTTTATGAGCGAATGGCTCGCCGTTGAAATAGGGCACGATCCAATCGTTGCGCTCGTGCATTTCCACAGCAGTACGCGCAAAGAAAGCTTCGTCTTGATCCCAAAGCCGCGTGACACCCAAATTGGCAAAGAAGACCATTGCCGCGACCACTGTAATCCAAACCCAATGCCGCACCGACGTTTGCATAGCGATTCCTTTCGCCGTGAACTATTCCAAGCAATCCTTGCTGCTGGCGAGAAAGCGTTCGCTTAAGTTTCTTCGCTAGCATGTCGAACTTCGTGTCGTTTTCAACCGCGGCAATGTAGGCCAACATGACGAATCATTGCAAGACAAGAGCTGACGTAACCGCTTCATTCTGTGCGTAGTTTCTCAAGAAAGATGGACTAAGTGGACAACACCGATTGTTGCAAAGCGTCTGGATGCTGTGTGTTAAGCGGACGTGGCACACGGGATTGCGCCGGCTACTTTGGCTGCTCTGACGTGAAACTGGACGGCCTTTTTCGTATGTAACGTCGTGCCAGGCTTTATCTTCCTGCCGATCATGGGACTTTCTGTTCGAGGTGGCTCCTCAGTCGTGCTAGCATCGGCTAAAATACGTGTCACTCTGAGGAAGGATCACCCGGAGAAATTACCATGAGCTATCAAACCCCTGTTCACGAAATTCGCGTGGGAGCCGTGCGAGCGGCCATTTGGGAAGAATCGGGCGTTGACGGACCAAAATTCCGTATCAGCCTTTCCCGCGCCATTCGTCCTGGCGAGTACGACACTCGCACGGATCGCTTCGATCCCGAAGATTTGCCGCTGATGGCAGAAGTTGCCGACCTTGCTCACCTTTGGATCTGCGAGCAGGCTGAGTTGGTGGCATAGGCATCGAGCGATTTAACAAGAAATTTTTAGAAGGGGAGAATGGAAGTACGGGAGAATAGGGAGATGCGCGAAGTAACGTGCTCTTCCATTCACCCAGCCTTCCATTCTCCCTTTCTTTTTTACAACAGCGTGTGTCGTTTCGTATAGAATGTCACACGGATACAAACCGTTGACATTGCACAACCATGACGGACACTGCTTCCACGATTGCGCCTGCAGAACAGCCAGTGATTGCGGGCTTGGCTACAGCTCGCGTTGTTCTCAAGCCGCGCAAAGCGCAACCGTTTTTTGGACGGCATCCATGGGTGCTTGATTCGGCCATTCACCATGCTGAAGGGGAACCGGCCGATGGAGATGTCGTCGATCTGGTTTCTGAAAAAGGACGTTTCATCGCACGCGGGCTATTCAATAGCCGCAGCAAATTGCGCGTGCGGCTTTACACGTGGGATGCGGCCGAATTACTTGACGCTACGTTTTTTCACCGCCGGTTGGAGACGGCTATTAAGCTTCGTCGTGATCTTGGCTTCACCAAACCAACCGAAGCCACACGACTCGTATTCAGCGAAGCCGATGGCCTAAGCGGTATTATTGTTGATCGTTATGGTGAATATTTGGTGATGCAGGCGACGTCGCTCGCTATTTGGAAAAGGCTCGATCAATTTGCTGAATCCCTTAAGCAACTCACTCATGCTCGCGGGATTGTGCTGCGACAAGAAGGAGGAGCTGTAAAGCTTGAGGGCTTTCCGCACGAAGAAAATCGTCATTGGGGCGAATTGCCTGACGGACCTGTCTTTATCGAAGAACATAGCCTGCGTTACGGCGTTGATTTGCGCGAAGGTCAAAAGACCGGCTTTTATCTCGACCAGCGCGATAACCGCCGTGCAGCGGCCACCTACTTCCAAGGTCGCCGTGTGCTTGACATGTTTTGTTACAGCGGCGGCTTTGCCATGAATGCCATCAAGCATGGTCATGCCACCGAAGTTCTGTGTGTCGATACCAGCGAAAAAGCGATTGCACTGGCTCGTGCCAACGCCGAACTAAACGGTCTTTCCAACTTCCATTTTCAGGTTGGCGACGGATTTCGCACGTTGCAAGAACTGGCGGTGCAATCTGAAAGATTTGGCGCGATCATCCTCGACCCACCCAAATTTGCTCGCAGCCGCGCCGCTGTGAACGACGCATTGATGGCGTATCATCGCATCAACCGATTGGCCGTGAACTTGCTGGAACCGGGTGGCATTCTCGTTACTTGCAGTTGTTCGGGCCACGTGACACGCGAAGATTTTCTGCATATGCTCGCCGGCGTTTCTCAGCGCAGCGGCCGTTCCATTCAAGTTCTGGAACAACGAGGGGCCGCCGCTGATCACCCTGTCGCGGCGACTTGTTTGGAAGGTGAGTACTTAAAGTGTTTCATTTGCCGCGTGGTGTGACGAGAAATAGGAGAAGGGGAAATGTGGAGTGGGGAATAAGTAGTAATTTCAGCATTTGATGTTTTCGCCGCTAATAACTTCGCTGCTTGCAACGGCTCCTGGTTTCAATAATCTTGGTCCAGGTCGTCCCGATAAATCGATGCGGGCCAAACTTACCGCTGTCGATGCGACTTCCGCTTTTGCTCCACACAAAATTGTAGACGATACGATGGCCAGTGCTTGTCTTGCCGGTCTATGGCTCAGATTCGATTTTCTTGACCAGTCGCACACCATTAGCCAGTCGATCCACAATCCTACCGGTAGCTATTGGCATGGCATCATGCATCGCCGTGAACCCGATTATGAAAACGCCAAATATTGGTTCCGCCGCGTCGGCGACCACTCGGTCTTTCCGTCGCTCTGTAAAGCTGCCCAAAATTTAGCGGCGAATGCTCGTGATCAACAACGGTCGTCTAGATTCGCCCAGGAAGTGGAATTCTTAGTCACTCAATCGACGTGGAACCCCTTTGACTTCATTGATTTGGTTGCTGTAGCAGTCCGAGGCAAAGCAGAAATGACTGAACTTTGTCAGCAAATTCAACTCATCGAATGGCAATTGCTTTTTGACTTCTGCTATCGCGGGGCGATCTGAACTCAAAGCAGCGGCAAAAATGCGGGGCATGGATTTGGCTGAGTTCTATTCGCATGTTGTTGACGAATGATACTCGCCTATTTTTCTCACTACAGAGACACAGAGTAGCAAAGAGAAAGAGTAACGTCTCTGACGAATAGTTCCTCTTCTGTGCCTCGGTGTCTGGGTGAATGCAGGCGGCAGGCAGAAAGCAGGTCAGCCATTGCGTTTTAGAGGTTCTTCACGCGGTTTGGTGAACTTCAGGAATCCCAGTGCTGCGGCCAGCACGCCAAGCATGCCAAGTGTGATGCCACCAAGCTGTTCGGCGCGGCGAGTGGAAACGTGCTGCCGATAGCGGCGATTCACTTCATGGCGAAACTGGTTGTCGAGTCTTAACCGGACAAACGATTCGTTGCTGCCATCGGAGTACGTGTGTTGGTAAAGCTCGCCGGCAAGACAATGCTCGCGCAAGTATTGCGCGTCGATCTTCGCAATCTCAGCTACCTCCGGTTGACCATGAAACCATTGGTCAATGTAGCGCTCAGCGGTAAGAACCATTTTTGCTTCCAGTTTTGCTTCGCGAAGATGCGGATCGGAGACGACCCCACTACGGACCACTTCAAAGTATACATCCCCATTGCGCCGCGGTGGCTCGGTGGTCCATGCTGGAGGCTCGGTTGGCTTTGAAAAAACGTCCGCGACGGGCTTTGTCTTATCCGTTTTTGTTTCCTCCGTCATGGCCTCGGC
>CAZIGP010000101.1:0-9994 GCA_964538425.1 uncultured Pirellulales bacterium
ATGCCAAGCCCTTCCGAAGGACGTTTCGGTACTCGATCACCGCACCGTTGAGATCGGTCGAGAGGGTGAAGTCAAATACATCCACGCCGGTTACTGCTTCTGAAAAAGTGACTTGAAAATTCAAGATACCTGCATGGGTCGGGGATGGGCTGATTGTCGTGATCGATGTAACGCCAGGGTTGCTTTGGCCGATCGCATATTCATCCACCAGCACGCCTGTGCCGCTGGAAGTCTTTCCGGCGACTTTGGTTAACACCCAAGTCGTCGAGTGGAGTGCTTCGTTGTAAATTTTGGCATCGGCTTTGGCTTGCGAAGCTGCAGCCGTGGAAATGGCCATGACGGCGGCCAGAATCCAGCAAGAACGTCGATTGATGAGTGTGCGATTCATCATGTTAGTACCCGTTTCCCCGTGAAATTTGGTTGAATGTGTTAAGACGGCCAACCCGGCGGCCAATCTGCTCTCTTTGAAAGCGGAAACTGGGGCTGGATGTTACGGAATTCAGATTCAGCGATTACAGAAAAGCAGATTGCGGCTGATATCGAGCTAAAAATACCGACTTTCTGCAGATAGCGAAGATAAGATCGGCGCGACTAGGACTGGGCCACCACCGGCAACTCTAGGGCACGCGGGTCTTGCTTTGCCATGGCTCGAATATCCTCGGTGATTTTCATCGAGCAATATTTCGGGCCACACATGCTGCAAAAGTGGGCGGATTTGAAGGTATCTTGCGGCAAAGTTTCGTCGTGCATGCGACGAGCGGTTTCGGGATCGAGCGAAAGACGGAATTGCTCGTTCCAATCGAAGGCGAAGCGGGCACGGCTTAAAGCATCGTCGCGCTCGCGAGCACCGGGGCGATGACGGGCGAGGTCGGCGGCGTGGGCAGCAATTTTGTAGGCGATTACGCCTTGCTTGACATCATCTACCTCGGGCAAGCCGAGGTGTTCTTTCGGCGTGACGTAGCAAAGCATGGCTGCGCCGGACCAACCGGCCAAGGCTGCGCCAATGGCACTTGTAATATGGTCGTAGCCAGGAGCAACATCGGTAACCAAGGGGCCGAGCACATAGAACGGGGCTTCGTCGCACAGTTCCATCTGCTTGCGAATGTTCATGTCGATTTGGTCCATGGGAATGTGGCCGGGGCCTTCGACCATGACTTGGGTGCCGTTTTCACGGCCGCGCTTCGTGAGTTCGCCAAGCACTTCAAGTTCGGCAAATTGAGCAGCATCGCTGGCGTCGGCAATGCTGCCGGGGCGCAAGCCGTCGCCAAGGCTCCATGTGACGTCGTACTCGCGCATGATGTCGCACAAATCATTGAAGCTTGTGTAAAGCGGATTTGGCTGGCGGTGGGCCATCATCCATTTCGCGATTAAGCTGCCGCCGCGGCTGACGATGCCGGTGACTCGCCCCATGGTGAGGTGCAAGTGTTCGAGCATGACGCCGCAGTGAACCGTCATGTAATCGACGCCTTGTTTCGCCTGATGCTCAACCATGTCGAGAAAGTGCTGCGGCCGCATGTCTTCGATATTGCCGCCAAGTTCCTCAAGCATTTGATAAATCGGCACAGTACCGATGGGCACGGGGGAAGCATCGATGATGGCTTGGCGAATGCGGTTAATGTCTTTGCCCGTGGAAAGATCCATTACCGTGTCGGCGCCATAATGGACCGACGTGTGCAGCTTATCAAGCTCTTGTTCGACGTTGCTGGTGACGGCCGAATTGCCGATGTTGGCGTTGATTTTTGTTTTGGCCGCAATGCCGATGCACATCGGTTCCAGCCGTTTTTGCAAGTGAACTTTGTTGGCCGGAATGACCATGCGGCCGCGGGCAACTTCGCGGCGGATAAGCTCGGGCTCGAGTCGCTCGCGCTGAGCAACAAATTCCATTTCGGGCGTGATGTGACCTTCGCGTGCCGCTTCAAGCTGCGTCATTAACATAACTCCGTTATCTGTAGCTCGACCGTGACGGTCGGAAAACGACTCAGATGATCCCAGCGCTCATGGTATCGCTATGGTGCGAAATGTCAATTCAGGGGATCGCTTTGCGTGTTTGTTAGAAAGTTGATTTGACGTGCTGAATGGCACGGTTGGGCTATGTTTGCAGCAGGGGAGACGACATTCGCCTGCATAGCTATAATGCGAGGTTTGCCCTTTGCCAATTGAGTCGTCCTTATGGTCAATCCAATCATCTTGCCAGAACTGCGGTTGATGCTGGCCGAGAATGACGACCAAGGGCTGCGCGATGTGGCGATGGAATTGCATCCGGCGACGGTGGCAGATTTTACCGAAGGGTTAACCGTCGACGAAACCTGGCGTGTTTTGGCGCGTGCCCCACTTGCCCGCCAAGCCGAGATTTTCGGTTATTACGATCTCGCAAAGCAGGTTGAAATGGTACTGGGCTCCGGGCGAGAGCGGATGAGCGCCTTGCTCGAGGAAATGGCGCCCGATAATCGCGTGGACTTGCTACAGCACCTCGATCCTCAGGTGGTCGAGGAACTTTTGCCGCTGGTAGCCAAAGCCGAACGGCACGACATCGCCATGCTGCTGTCGTATCCGGAAGACAGCGCCGGTTCGGTGATGACCACGGAATATGCTTCACTACCTGCCAATATTATGGTCAGTGAAGCGTTGCAACGTTTACGGAACGTGGCGCCCGACAACGAGATGATTTACTACATCTACGTGGTCGATGAGCAGCGGCATTTATTGGGTTTTATTTCGCTCCGCGATTTAATTCTGGCAAAGCCGAATGCCGTGGTCGGGGACATCATGGAGCGCGACATTATCAGCGTGCGAGCGGATGATGATCGTGAAGAAGCTGCCCGGCGGCTGGCGCGTTACGACTTTTTGGCGATTCCCGTCGTAGACGATCAAAATCATTTGGTCGGCATTGTTACGCACGACGACGTGATTGACGTGTTGCGGGAAGAAGCCGTCGAAGACGTGCAGCGCATCGGCGGTATTGCGCCATTGCGGTTAAGCTATTTGCAAACGGCGCTGTTCACGCTGACATGGAAACGGGGAATTTGGCTGACGATTTTGTTTTTTACCGCCTTGCTGACCACATTCGCGCTGGAAAGCTATGACGAAGTGATGGACCGTTGGGCGTGGCTGGTGATTTTTATTCCGCTTGTGGTTTCCACCGGGGGTAATTCAGGAAATCAAAGTGCGACGCTGATCATTTCCGCGCTTTCGACGGGCGACGTGGCGTTGAAAGATTGGACGCGCATTGTCCGGCGAGAGTTGATTATTGGACTTTTGCTTGGCGCCGGCTTGAGTATTTTGGGATTTGGAATTGCGGTAATTCATGCGCCGACGCTGGCTGAAGCCATTGTTATCCCCGTGACCATTCTATTTGTTGTCACTTGTGGAACGTTGGTTGGTTCGCTGCTACCACTCGTTTTTCTGCGAATCGGGCTCGATCCTGCGTTGATGAGCAACCCGTTTGTTGCTGGCATTATCGATATTGTCGGTATCGTCATCTACATGAATGTGGCGCTGCGCGTGCTGCCGCTCTTCAAATAAATGAACGAGAAATTTAGGGATAGAACGCAGTCGCGCCTTATGAAACGTTGCAAAAATGCAACGATAACGCGGAATTAATTTTCTTTTTTCCGCAAACCTTGCCGCACGAACGTCCGTAGTCCAAAACAGCAGGATGCGCGTTTGCGTTTGTGCGATGGTTCGTGAATACCCGCCAATCTTTTCCCGCCGCTATTGCTTCTCGAAATACTTCTCTCCATTTTGCCCCCTGGAGTTTTGTTCCATGCCCTTTCGTAATCCGTTCCGCCGACGTCGGTCGGCTCAGACTTCTGTTCGTCAATTTTTTCATGCTGTTTCTTCCCGTCGCAACCGGCTGCAGGAAGCGAATTTTGAATTGCTTGAGTTACGCCAACTCATGGCCGTGAATGTGCTAGCAAACTATGTCGTGACGCAAAATTGGGGATCGGGTTTCGAAGGCAAAATTCAACTCAAAAGTCAGCAAACGACAGCCATCAACAATTGGAAGCTGGAATTTGATTTCGGCGGAAATATCAGCTCGATTTGGGATGGGAAAATCATTAGCCACAGCGGTACGAGGTACGTGATTAGTAATGCCGGCTGGAATAGCACGTTGGCTGCAGGTGGACAAGTTTCTTTCGGATTCGTTGCCAGTCCGGGAAGTGGTCCGGCCAATCCGGCCAATTATTTGCTGAACGGACAAACCCTGGGCGGTAGCCCAACACCTCCGACGCCAACATTGCCCAGCATTACCATCGCCGATGTCACGATTAGCGAAGGCAACAGCGGCGCGAAAAACGCCACGTTTACCGTCGATCTTTCTGCTGTTTCCAGCAGCAACGTTACGGTGCAATATGCCACGCGAAATGGCACAGCCACGGCCGGCACCGATTACTCGGCCAAATCGGGCACCATTACTTTCGCTCCTGGTCAAACGCGAAAGACGATCGACGTTAGCATTACGGGAGACTCCACGTTTGAAGCGGATGAAGACTTTTTTGTTGATCTTTTGAATGTCGTCGGGGCGACGCTCGGTAAGACGAAGGCTACCGGCAAAATCACGAATGACGATTCACAACCAACACCACCAACGCCACCTAATGGCGGACTACCGGCCAGCATTACTTACCAAGTAACCAATGACGGCGACATTACCATTCGCAACACAGGCAGCACGGCGCTGCGAAACTGGACCTTGCAATTTACTTTTGCCGGGGAAATTTCTTCGCTGTGGAATGCCGTAATTGCCAGCCGCAGTGGCAGTAAATATGTAATTGAAGCGGCAAGCTGGAACCGAGAAATCGCGGCAGGTCAATCGATTACGGTTGGTTTCACAGGTAGCCCTGGCGGAGGCAGAGCCACGCCAACCGATTTCGTTTTGCTTGGTCAACTGGACAGCGGCGGAGGGGCGGGCGGAAACAACGGAGGCAATAACGGTGGTGGCACCAATACGGGCAATAACACTGCCCCGCTGCCGATCTCCCAAGTGGTGTGGCCGCAAAACTATTACGCTCCGTATGTCGATTCCACACTTTGGCCGCTCTACGACTTTGTCAACGTAGCGAAAAATCAGGGAATCAAATTTTTTACGCTCGGATTCATCACGGCCGACTCGGCCAAGAAACCCGCTTGGGGTGGATTTAGTGAGTACGCCATCGGCAACAGCGAGTTCGACACGAAAATGAAGACCAACATCACCGCCTTACGGGGCATTGGCGGTGATGTGATGGTTAGTTTTGGCGGTGCGGCAAATCGAGAAATTGCTGAAGTCATCACGAACGTGAACGACCTTGTGGCTGCCTATCAATCGGTAATCGACGCTTACGGATTGACGCATATTGATTTTGACATTGAAGGCGCTGCCGCGGCCGATCGGGTTTCGGTCGATCGCCGTTCACAAGCAATCGCCATACTGCAACAAAACGCTGCGGCAGCCGGTCGAAAGCTGGAAGTGTGGTTTACGCTGCCAGTATTGCCGACGGGATTAACGAACGACGGGTTGTATGTCGTGCAATCGGCACTGCGGTACGGCGTTAATGTTGCCGGCGTGAATATTATGACGATGGACTACGGCGACTCGGCCGCGCCAAACCCACAAGGAAAAATGGGAGACTATGCGATTCAGGCGGCGACGAGTCTCTTCAATCAATTGAAAACAGCCTACAACAACACGCTGACCGAAGCCCAGCTATGGGACAAAATTGGGGTGACGCCAATGATTGGATTGAACGACGTTACGACCGAAGTCTTCAATCAGCAAGAAGCACGCGAGTTACTCGCATGGGCTGAAGAAAAGGGAATCACGAGGATTTCGATGTGGTCGATCAATCGTGACTATCAAAACCCCGCGGGGGCAATTCGATATGTCGATAATTTCTCGAGCAGCTTGGTACAGAGTCCGCTGGAGTTTTCTCTGCTGTTCAATCAGTTCGCGGTGTAGGTGAAGCGCTGGGCGAATCCTTTCACTAAGAACCGCGAAAGGATCATTGATCGGTGATTTTTGGTCAGTAATTTTTGATGGGCGATTTTTGGTGAGCGAAGGGATTCGCCTCCTACATTTGAATTCCCGAGCATTCAGCATCCTCGAGACCCCCTCCCATACCCCCTGCTCCCCGTATATTCGCGCCAACCGTTATATCTTGAGGGGCCTCTGGGGAGTGCTATAATTTTGCAATCTATGGCGTTTTTTCAACCCAACTAACCTATCCACTGTATATTGCGGTGAGTGAGAGTTGGGCATGAAAAAGCGGGGCTAATGAAACGAGGAGGTAAAAGATGGCCACAGTAATGCGTGAATCGTGCTTGGCGGAGATTGGTGAAACGGCCGGCAAAGTTTGGCACACGTTAAGTGAAAAAGGTTCGCTGACGATTGCTAAGCTGGTCAAGGAAATTGATTCCCCACGTGATGTGGTGATGCAAGCCTTAGGATGGCTGGCAAGAGAAGAAAAAATAGAAATCGAAGAAGACGGTCGCACGCGAGTCGTCTCGTTGCGATAACGTCGCGTGCAAAGGCTAAAGCCTCTTACTTACTAAATAACGGTGGTGAGAGGCCGGCCAAGAATTTTTTGATGCTAGTTGGGCAGCGCCTTTAACCGTTCTTTGGCGGCCGGTACTTTGTCGCTTTGAGGATAGCGCTGGATCAATTCTTGATAGAGCCGCTTCGCTTGCTCAATATTCTGTAATGCTTCAAAAGAGCGAGCCGCTTCGTAAGTGGCAAGAACTTTCCAGGTTTGCGATGGTGAGGGCTCTTTTGCATCTCCAAAGCCGTGAATGACTTTGTAGAACGACCGCACGGCTTCGCGATGGTTGTTTTGATCGGCATTCAGTCGGCCGATCATAAACTGAGCTTGCATGGCAAAAGGAGAGGCCATTTTTTCGGCGGCAATTTGGTATTGCTGCAAGGCATCTTCCGTACGACCGAGGCTTTTCAATACATGGGCTCGCTGCAAGACGGCTTCGTCGTAATAGCCCGAGTTGGCTTGCTCCGCGATTAATTGGTCGAGGAATTTTAGGCTGCTGTCCCACTTGTTCAATTCAGCGGCACTCTGGCCCGAACGCAATAGCGCCAACGCTTCTAAATGGGCCGATGACAATTTGCCGGCCAATGCTTTGCTGAAATGTGGTAAAGCTGCGTCGAATTTATCTTGCTTGAACAAGCATTCGCCGAGCATTAATTCGGCATCGTCGACCAATTTCCCCTGGGGATGGTTGTGCAATAATGCGTCGAAAACCTGTTCGCTTCGTGCAAAATCTCGCTCTTGATAATAGGTCCAGCCGAGTTTGAATTCAATTTTTTCGGCCAGTTGGGGATTAGCTGCTTTTACTTTGGCTGCAAGATAGGAACGAGCGGCCGCAACATAATCTTTGCGGTGGTGATATTCGTATTCACCCATTTCAAAGAGTGCCACTGCAACGAGCGGACTATCGCCATGCTCGCGCTGCAATCGGGCGAACATTTTTTGGGCTTGTTCGGGCTGATTGTTTTCCAGCATTCCGATACCGAAATTGTAAAGTATCTCGGCATGCTGCGGCGCATTGGGGTGCTTCTCGATCAGCTCCATCCAACTTGTCGTGGCCTCTTGTTGTTTTCCGGCTGCGGAAAATGCTTCGGCTCGGAGCACCAACGCTTGAGGCACGTCTTTGCTTTGTGGATATTTCTTGATGAAAGTGTCTAGTGCTTTCGCAGCACGGTCAAAATCCTGTTTGTCACCACTGGCTGATGCGGCTTTGAAATGCGAGATGCCAAGATTGAGTAGGTTGGTTTCCGCGAGGTCAAATTTTGGGTATTTTGCTGCAACGGCAGCGTAAGCATCCGCCGCGCGGGCGAACTTTCCGAGTTTGAAGTAGCAGGCGCCAAGATTGAACTGTGCTTCGGCAGCAAGTGGATCCGCGGGGAATTGCTTCAAAAACGCTTCCCATTCTTCGATTGCCAACTCGAACACGCCTTGGTTCTGAAATGCCGCGGCGGCGGCATAAGCTTGCTTCGCGGCAGGCGTCGAAACGGGGTTTTTCGTTTGCGCACCGACAGACGAAATAACGATCGCTTCCGCAACGAAGACGAGCAGAAAAACAAGCGGCCATCGCCAATTAGATTGAATCATCGTAAGGATCTCGTAAGCGTAAACTGAAGCAAATGGCACGCCGGGGAGGACTTTTTAGCCATTTAGCGTCGAGATCTGGTTTTTGTCTGCTGCGATGTTGCCAAGAATCAACATCGCGTTGATGAATTGCCACGGACTAGCCAGCGAAGCCACCTTGCTGCCGGGAGGCTATCGCTTTATCATTTTCGCAAGGAACTAGCGATCCAAATCCTTCCCGCTTGAGCGCTTTGGAAAATCTCTCACTTTGCCTACCGACTTTGCTCGCCGCCGCGGGAGATGCTGCGCATGAGGCGCACAAGGGAGTGCAGACCGAATTATGGCACTGGTTGGCATTTGGTGCTTTTGTCATCACGATGCTGGTGCTCGACCTGGTGGTTTTTCACCGGAAGTCGCACGAGCCGACCTTGCGTGAAAGCGCATTTTGGACGGCCTTTTGGGCCAGCTTGGCACTCGTTTTCAACGGTCTGATTTGGTACTGGGCAGGAGCACGCCCGGCCATCGAATTTCTGAACGGCTACTTGGTCGAATGGTCGTTGTCGATGGACAACGTGTTCGTGTTCGCTGTGGTCTTTGGCTATTTCCGGGTACCGCTGAAGTATCAATATCGGGTGCTGTTCTGGGGCATCATGGGCGCCATTGTGATGCGGCTCACCTTTGTGCTGCTTGGCGCTGCCCTCATCAAACGGTTTGAATGGATTCTCTTGGTATTTGGCGTGTTTTTGATTTATACCGGCATCAAGCTGGTCACGAAGAATGAGGAAGTCCACCCGGAACACAACTGGTTGATGCGGCTGGGAAAGAAGATTTTCAATGTGGCGCGCGGAACCAACTATGGCGACCGCTTTTTTGTCAAAGAAAACGGCAAGCGATGCGTGACGCCGCTGTTTCTGGTGCTGCTGGTCATCGAAAGCACCGATGTGCTGTTTGCCGTCGATAGCGTGCCCGCGATTTTTGGACTGACCAAAGATCCATTCATCGTGTTTACGTCGAACATTTTTGCCATTCTTGGTCTGCGGGCGCTTTACTTCTTGCTGGCCGGCGTGATGGATATGTTTCGGTATTTGGGTTACGGCTTGGCTTCCGTGCTGATTTTTGTTGGCGCGAAGATGATTACCGAATATGCCTTGCCGCACTTTCTGGACATTGATTTTCACTTTTTCAAAGATTACCCGTGGGCTTCGCTGCTTGTAATTGTGTCTCTGCTGGCCATTTCGATTATTGCTTCGATCATTTCGAAACGGCGGGAAGAGCGAGGAGGAAAACGAGGCGAGTCGTCGGATCAAACTGCAGACGAAGCACCGCCCGGAATGCCTCACGTGCCGGAAAATGAGCCGCCGCCGACAACTCCGGTTGAAGAACCTTCGAAAAAATAAGGCTCGGCGAGCGCTGGCGATTGGCCGTGGTATATTAAAATGGAGTTATTGCGGCATTCGCATTATTAAAGCTAAACAAGGATTTCGATGAATCACTTTCTTCACAAGCATCGCTATTGGTTTATTGCCCTGATCGCTTTAACGATCGGCATTATGATCTGGTACAACGTGACCGATGATGAGGCGTTTCAGCCTGCGAATCCGAACCAACCAGGCGAGCGCATGCCTGCAGCGGGAAACTGAGCACGAAGGGTAGTTGCCGCAGGCAAGCTGTCGTAGGTCGCAGGCTTGAGTAAGGCCAAGAGAGTAACGAATAGCCGAGCGATTTCGCACGTCAGGTCCCGCTCGGCTCGCGGGACCTACAGGACGCAAGTTGGCTGTCTTCCTGGGGTGGTGGGGCAATTTGACATGTGGTGGCGGCTGTCCTCAGCCGCAATGCGACCGGGTGCCCCTGGCAAGCGCCCTCTGCCAGTGCTGCGATAACTGGGTGGCACGCCCTGACGTAAGGAAGGGCGTGGATTG